>JAKSHW010000073.1 GCA_024399195.1 archaeon
GTCGCGAAGCTCAAGGGGACGTCGTCCCCCGGTATCCACAAGATGGGTACCGACATGTCCGTTCCGTTGGAGAGCCTCGACCGTATGATGGACGTCTATGACGAGGTCATAACCCGTTACGGTCTCGAATACGTGATATTCGGGCATATCGGGAACGGCCATCCCCATGTGGAGATCATCCTGAAGGATATGGACGAGTTCCATAGGGCTAAAGAAGCCTACCGTGAGCTTGCACAGGCCGCCATCGACCTCGGAGGCTCGCCGAGCGCGGAGCACGGTATCGGCAAGATCAAGACCGAGTACGTCACCATGATGTACGGCGAGGAGGGGGTCCGCGAGATCCTCGAGGTCAAGAAGACCTTGGACCCCGAATGCAGGTTCAATCCGGGTAACGTGGTGGTACCATGAGGTTCACCGTATGTGTCAAACAGGTCCCCGACACCACCCTCATCGAGGTGGACGGGGACGGACATCTTGTCAGGGAAGGTGTCCCTTCCATTCTGGATCCCTGTTCCGAACACGCCTTGGAGACCGCTCTGAGGCTTAAAAGGGATGGCGATGTGGTCACCGTCGTGTGCATGGGTCCCGATCAGGCCTCCGAGGCCTTGAAGACCTGTCTTGAACTGGGTGCGGACGAGGCCTATCTGCTGTCGGACCGTGCCTTCGCAGGGGCCGATGTGCATGCCACCTGCCATACGTTGAAGGCGTTCATTGAGAAGACCGTCCCTGACACTTCCCTAATCCTCTGTGGAAAACAGGCTTCCGACGGCGACACCGCACAGGTTCCCGCGGAGCTTGCACAGACGATGGGACGTCAGCAGTTCTGTTACGTCGTCGGGATGGAACGTGACGGTTGTTCCTTCACCGCGGTGCAGGATTATACGGACGAGACGAGGGTGTGTAGGGTCCCCGAGGGTTCCGTCGTATCGGTTTCGGACTGCGAGCCCAACCGTCGCCTACCCTCCATCGCCCGCCTGATGGAGGTGTCGGGGATGGAGATAGTGAGACTCGACCGTATCGCCCTGGGTCTGGGGAACTATTCCGTAGGTACGAAAGGGTCCCGTACGCGTATCGTCCGTTCGGAGGCCATCGGCAGGACCAGGGCAGGGGATTTCATAGACGGCTCCGACCCTGGAAAGGCCGCCGAGTTCATCAAGGGGTTGTTCTGATGGGTTGTGAATCATGTTCCGACGGGTCGTGCGGTTCCAATAACGGTCTGCCGCCCGGAATGTTGGAGAAATACAGGTTGAACACCGACCGTTCGGACGGTTTCCTCGTCTGGATCGAGACCTATGTCGGTCCTGACGGTAACGTGGCGGTCTCCGAGGTATGCAAGGAGATCCTCTGCAAGATACGTTCGTTGGACAACGGCAGGTCACGTATCTGGGGAGTGGTCTTCGGACATACCGAGCTCAAACCGCTGTATCCCGAGATCTACGCCTACGGTGTGGAGACCCTGTACGAGGTGCACGACAGGAAACTGTCCAAGTACCATCCCGAGGTCTATGCGGAAAACATCGCACAGGTGATCATACGTACCGAGCCCGCCGTGGTGCTGTTCGGTGCCACTCCCAAAGGAAGGGAGATCGCCCCCAGGGTGGCCGCCATGCTCGATGCGGGCCTTACCGCGGACTGTACCGACCTCATTTTAGAGGACCGTGTGCTCTCCATGGTGCGTCCCGCCTTCGCGGGCAACCTCCTTGCGACCATCCAATGCACCGGGTTCCCCCAGATCGCCACGGTGCGTCCCGGGACGTTCCCTCTCGGAGAACCAAAAGAGGACCCGCGTGGGACCGTCATATATTGGCAGAACTGCGGAGGCACCTTGAAAGACATCGTCTCCTCCGAGCTCAAGGCGAGACCGACCGATGACATCTCCAAGGCAAAGATACTGATATCCTTGGGAGCAGGTGTGAAGAAGGAATCCATCCCGATAGCGGAGTCCATAGCGAAGAGGATCGGTGCGACCGTGTCCTGTTCCAGGAAACTCGTCGAGAAAGGGTACTTCCCACAGTCCCGGCAGGTCGGTCAGTCCGGAAGGACGGTCGCCCCCGACATATATCTCGCGTTCGGCATATCCGGTGCGGTACAGCATCTCGCAGGAATAGGTTCCGCCAAAAGGGTGGTGGTCGTCAATAAGGATCCCGAGGCCCCCATCGGATCGGTCGCCGACGAGTTCATCGTGGCCGATGCGGACAAGGTCCTCAGGGAATTGGATAAGATCGTTTAAAACGGAAGGTCGCAGGGTTCGTCGTTCCTGAAGCAGGAAAGGGTGCCCTCGACCACACGTTTCACATGGCCGGTGGCCTTGACGTTCTTCCAGGCCTCCTCGACCTTCCCGTCTTTTCCTATGAGGAAGGTCGAGCGGATGGTGCCGGTCACGGTCTTTCCGTAGAGGGTCTTCTCTCCGAAGGCCCCGACCTCCTTTGCGAAGAGACTGTCGGGGTCGGAGAGGAGCTTCTCCTTCAGACCGTGTTTGTCCTTGAACTTGCGGTGGGATTCCACGGAGTCCTTGCTTACACCGAACACGAGGATGTTCCTGAGGGCGAACTTGGCGTATTCCTCGGTGAAGTCCACGGCCTCCTTGGTGCATCCGGGGGTGTTGTCCTTGGAGTAGAAGAACACGATGTACCTCAGACCGAGGAGCTGTTGGGAGTCCACGGTCTCGCCGTTCTCGTCCTTGAGGACGAACCTGGGGAAGACGTCTCCTTTGTCGACCATCAGAACAACCTTCCGCTCTTTTCGGCGATGATTCCGGAGATGTCCATTTCCATCATCATGACGGGGTGGGTCATCTCGTAGTCTACGATGGTCTTGGGGGCCATTTCTCCGAAGACGCCTACCTTCTTACCGTCGATCTCGATGAACGCACCTCTTCCGGGGACGAAGGTGGTGTAGTCGCAGACGGAGAAGGAGTACTTCACATCGAGCTCCCTGAGGATGGACTCGGTGACGGACTTGATCTCTGTGAAGGAGGTCTTGGAGGCCGCCTGGAGAAGACAGAGGTGGAGCACGTTCTTCGCGTTCCTGATGACGTATCCGATCTCGAAGATCTTCTGGGGAAGGTCCCTGTGCTTGTTGTGCCTGAGGATCCTCATGAGGGAGGGCATCAGGTATGCACGGAGGCAGGTGTGGTCCTCGGTGATGGGGTTCTTGACGGTGACGGTGTCCACCTCGGGGAATCCGGAGATGACGTACTCGTCCCTCTGGTTGCTGAGGGTGAGGGTGGTGAGCTCGGTGTATCCGAGACCGACGACGACGTCCTTGAGGTTCTCTGAGAAGGAGGTCTCGGGAAGGAGCTTTCCGTAGGTCTGGGTGATGTCCATCTTGCATTTTCCGAACTTCTCGAAGCCGTATCCGATGGCGATCTCCTCGTAGATGTCGGCGTCGTGGAGGATGTCGAACCTGTAGGCGGGGATGTACGCGGTCACGGAGTCACCGTCGGCCTTACCGTCCATTCCGACCCTCTTGAGGGCCTCCACGGCCTGTGCACCGTCGAGGGGGATACCGTTGACCCTGTTGCACTCGGCGAGGGAGATGGTCTTCTGTCTGGAGGTCATGTCGGGGTACTGCTTCTTGGGCGCCCCTTCCATTTCGACGGTGAAGATACTTCCTCCCCTCTCGACGAGGGCGGACGCCACGATGTTGAGGCAGATCTCCACGGCGTTCTCGTCGAAACCGGTGACGTCGATGAAGATGTTCTTCGTGTTCACGGTCACGGTGGTGAGGGCTCCGTTGATGATCGGGGGGAAGGAGAGGACGTCTCCGTTCGCATCGAAGATCATGGGGTACTTCTCGTATCCGTCGAGGAGGTGGGCGAAGGCCTTTCCTTTCTCGTGTTTCTCGAGAATCTCCTTGGGAGTCATGGCCTCGGTCTTCGTAAGGGGTACGAAGGACATGGATTCGGGACCTACAGCCTTGAAGGTGAAGGGAGGTACCACCTTGTCGAGGTCGTGGACGCCGATGGCGAGCTTGGTCCTCTTCCTACCGAGGGTGGTGTGGAGCTTCTCCTGGAGTTCCATGATGGACTTGAGGGCCCTGTCGTCGATGGAGACGCCTTTCACGACGGCCGCCATGAAGTAGGGTCTGATCTCCTTGACCTCGTCGGTGACGATGGCCTTCACATCGGATTTCCCGACCTTGTAGTCCTTCAGACCGGGCTCGAAGCCGAGGAAGGCCTTGAGTCCGCGGGAGATGCCCTCTGCGGAGTACATGTCGGGGCGGTTGGGGAAGAACTCGATGGCGATGTCGTCCGAACCCTCCTCGTGCTCGTCTATGACCCCTCCGAGGAGAGGGACCTGTTCCAATACGGTCTCTATGGGGACGTCATGTCCGATGATACGTACAAGGTCCTTGTAGCTGGTGTTGATTACTGGCATTTTTTACCCCTTCCTAATTCTGCGTGTGCTTTGCCGAGATGTCCTGCGGCCTGTGCGGCCAAGGTGGACAGCTCTCCGGCGAGTACTGTGACCGCGAGGATCTCCGAGAGCTTCCTCGCCTTTCCGTTACCTTTGCATCCCATGATCTCCAAGGCCTCGGCCTGACAGGGGAGACCTGTTCCTCCACCTACGGTACCTACCTCGATGACGGGCATCCTGACACTGATATACAGTGCACCGTCGACGTCCTCGCAGTCGGTGAGGGTCATGGAACCTCCGACGACCTGTGCGGGGTCCTGTCCGGTGGCGATGTAGAACGCCGCGACCATATTGGCGGCGTGTGCGTTCGCTCCCAGGGTGCCTGCGAGGGAGGAACCCACGAGGTTCTTCCTGACGTTGGTCTCAACGACGAGGTCCGCCGTGGTGTGGAGCTTGCTCTCGACGATCTCCGCGGGGATGAGGGCCTCGGCGACGACGGTCTTTCCACGTCCTTCGATCATGTTGATGGCGGCGGGCTTCTTGTCGCTGCACATGTTCCCTGAGACGGAGACCATGACTGCACCGGTGGCGTTCTCGATGACCTTGCAGACCGTTTCGGACGCGATGGTGGCCATGTTCATTCCCATGGCGTCACCGGTCTCGTAGGAGAGCCTGAGATAGAGGGCCCTTCCGGTGGGGAACTTCTCGATCTTCGCGAGCCTGCCGTGGGAGGTGGTGCCCTCCACGGCCTTGACAAGCTCTTCCTCGTGTGCGTCCATCCATTCGATGACCTGGCAGGCGTGCTCGAGGTCCCTGACCCTGAGGACGGGTGCACGGGTCATGTAGTCCCCGAACACCTTGGTCCTGGATCCGCCGGATGCGTTTATGACGGACATGCCCCTGGAAATGGATGCGATGAGGGCTCCTTCGGTGGTGGCAAGGGGTACGATGAACTCTCCGTTCGCGTATTCCCCTCCGATCTTCACAGGACCTGCGAATCCCAGGGGGACCTGGGTCGCACCGATCATGTTCTCCACGTTGTGGGAGGCCCTTTCGGGGTCGAAAGCGTATTTTGCTATATTTTCCAGGCTGGTTCCTGAGAACTGTTCTACGGCGGTACGTCTTTCGTCCACGTCCGCACGCGAATGACCTCTGTTCTTAAGGCCGGTGCCGTCTGACATAGGCCCGTCTATTCTATCATTTATAATATACCTATCGTGTACGCGCGAGTATAAAAGGGAGTTGTGGACAGACCTTGTCAAAAGTTTATATAGCGGTTGTCCATAGGGACTTTCACGGATTTCGGTACGTGTTACGTATCTCCGTGGCGGATATTACATCTGCAGGTCGCAAGGGATCTTCGGACGGACTTGCGAAATTTGACCCGTTTTACTTTTTGTAGTAATTTATCTTAGCAATGCTTATATATCACCTGACATTATTCCCCCTTACAGCCGCATGCGACTCCGGTCGTAGTGGCAGAAGGATGAACATATGGTAACAGTCTATGACGTTCCCGCTGAGAAACTCATACTCAAAGTAGCTGAGAAACTCAAGCAGAACGATAAGATCGTCCCCCCCGAGTGGGCCGAGTTTGTGAAAACCGGTGTCCACACCGAGAGGGCACCCGTCCAGCCCGACTGGTGGTACACTAGGGCAGCCTCCATTCTCAGGAAGCTGTACGTGAAAGGTCCCATGGGATCCTCCAAACTCGCAGCCGAGTACGGTGGATTCAACGACAGGGGATCCAAGCCCAACAAAGCAGTCAAAGGAAGCCGCAACATTATCAGAAAATGCCTTATCCAGCTCCAGGCCGCTGGTCTCCTTGAGGCCACCCAGGACAAACAGGGCCGTAAAGTCAGCCCCGCCGGACAGAAGCTTCTCGACAACGTTGCAAAAGAGGTTTTCGACGAGTCCAAGAACTGAAGGTGAACTGGCATGGAAGACGATCCTGAATTGGAAGCAATAAGGCAGAGAAGGATGGCCGAGATGCAGCAGAGCCAGCAGATGCAGGCTCAGAAGCAGGAACAGGCCAAGCAGATCGAAGCGCAGAAGCAGTCCATACTCAGGCAGATCATGGCCCCCGAGGCCAGGGACAGGCTTGCGAACGTCAAACTCGCAAACCCCCAGCTGGCCGCGAACGTAGAGAGTCAGATCATCCGCCTGTCTCAGAGCGGAAGGCTTCAGGGCATCGTTACCGACCCCATGCTCAGGGAGATCCTTCAGACCATGATCCCCGAGAAAAGGGAGATCAAAATAGAGAGGAGATAATCATGTCTAGCACTAAGCCCCCGGCAATGAAAGAGAGGCTCAACAAGAAAATCAAGCAGAACCGCCGTGTTCCCGCTTGGGTCATGATGAGGACCAACAGGCAGTTCCTCAGGCACCCTAAGAGAAGGTCCTGGAGAATGGGAAAACTTAAGGAGTGATTCCGATGGCAGATGAAAACACCAGGACCATGACCATCCCCCTGAGGGGAGCCAAACAGGCACCCCGCTCCAGGAGGACCGAGCGTGCAGTCAAAGACGTCAGGGCCTTCGTCATGAGGCACATGAAAGCCGATGCAGAGCACGTTTGGCTCGACAAGTCCGTCAACGAGAAACTCTGGGAGAACGGAATCCGCAACCCTCCCTCCAAGATCATCGTCGACGCGACCAAGTTCGATGACGGACTCGTAGAGGTTATCCTCCACACCGAGCCCAAAGCTTCCGAAGCTAAAGAGTGATAACGATGTCAATGAGACTCTCCAGAAACGTCGGTACCTTCAAT
This sequence comes from archaeon, assembly GCA_024399195.1. Classification (GTDB taxonomy): domain Archaea; phylum Thermoplasmatota; class Thermoplasmata; order Methanomassiliicoccales; family Methanomethylophilaceae; genus Methanomethylophilus. The sequence goes on from JAKSHW010000073.1 coordinate 7,128, forward strand.
ATCGGCGTCGGCACAGTTGCTAACGAGAGCCTCGCGTTCACTTCCCCAGACGCCGAGCCCAGTTTCCTCAAGGACCTGGAGGAGGCTCTGGGGGTCAAACCCTACCTTACCACCATCGCCGGTTCCCATGTGGTCGGTTCCTTGGTGGCCATGAACTCCTACGGAGCGGCAGTTTCCGGTCTTGCAGAGCAGGACGAGCTCAAGGTGTTCGAAGGCAGGCTCCCTGTGGTCCTCCTTCCCGACAAGCTCAACGCGGCCGGTAACAACATCCTCGTCAACGACAAGGGTGCCATCGTCAACCCCGGTTACGACAACGCTACCGTCAAGGAGATACAGGATGTATTGAACGTCGAGGTCGTTAAAGCGGCCATCGCCGGATGCAACACCGTCGGATCGGTCTGCAAATGCACCAACAAAGGCTGCGTATGCACCACCGATGCAACAGATGACGATCTCCAGATCATACAGGAGGTTCTGAAGGTCGAGGTACAGAGGACCACCGTCAACCACGGTGTCAGGTACGTCGGCTCAGGCATCGTCGCCAACTCCAAGGGTGCCTTGGTCGGTGACGAGACCACTCCTATCGAGATGGGAAGGATCGAAGACGGTCTTGTTCTCTACTAAACGATTTACAGGCTCAGCCTATATCCGCTTCGGCGGATTTTTCTTTTTGAATTCCGACAACGGATATCATTGCTGTTTCCATCATTCCGATTGACACATTTGTTCTTGAAAAAATCCGATAAAGATGCGGACAGGTCATCTGTCGAATATCCAATATCCGGTGAAATCGGTGATGTCGTCGGCGATGAGGTCTATCTCGTTACCCACGTGGATGAAGTCCGCAGGGTCCTTGCCTTCCATGAAATCGTCGATGGATGAGAGCGGGAGAGTTATACCTCCGATCCTGAAGTCGGTAGGCACCACGACCTTGGCCCCGACCCTTCTGAGGAACTCGTTGACCTTCTCCATGCATAGCGTGTATCTTTCTCCGACTGGGACGAAGATGACATCGACGCCTTTGAGACGGTCGATGACCCAATCCGCGGGCATGGCTCCGAGGCATCCGCAGAAAGCGAACGATATACCGTCCATACGGAAGGTGTAGATGGCGTTGGGGCCTCTGAGCGTACCTCCCTTCTCGTCTCCGAACGTGGGAAGACCTTCGAACTCGAAACCGTTGACGACGTTTACTCCGAACTCGCATACGACGTCCTTATGGTTGCCTTTGATCACCCTGAACGCGTTACGGTCGAAACTGTTGTGGGTGCATAGGACGATCCTGGCGGAGGCCGTGGGTGCGAACACACCAATAGACTTTCCGTCATGCGGGTCGAATACGACCCTGTTCCTATCATCGGCAAACTCGAAACACGAGTAGCCATGCCACCTTATGTACACGTTAACACCTTATATCCAACCGATTAATAATCTTATCTTGACTTTAACGGTCCGATCTTTCCTCGACAGTACCGTTGCATGTCTGCGAGGACTATATAGTTAGGAGCGCATATCCCCTGTGATGAAGAACACGTTGATCCTTGTCGTGGACAGGGATGATGATTTCGGTTTCAAAGCGAACGTAGAATCGCCTGTGGTGGGTGTCAAGGCCTGTACCGATGCGGCGGTCGCCCTAGGTGTGGCCGACCCCGAGGATTCCGATACCAACGCGCTCTTCGCCGCCATCAACCTCTACAGGGAGATGGAGAAAGACCCCAAGGCCGGCAGGTTCGAGATCGCCTTGATCTGCGGTAACCAGAAGGTCGGATACCTTTCCGACAGACGTGCCGCCGAACAGTTGGACACCGTCCTCGACAGGATAAAGCCCGACCACGTCGTTCTCGTGGGTGACGGTGCTGAGGACGAGTACATCTATCCCATCGTGTCCTCACGTGCGAAGATCGACTCCGTGAGGAAGGTGTACGTCAAACAGGCCCCCAGCGTCGAAGGTACCTTCTATATCCTCACCAGGATGCTCAACGATCCCCAGAAGAGGGAACGTTTTCTCGCACCGATCAGCTGGTTGCTGATGCTGGTCTCCATGGTGTACATAATCGTGAGCGCGTTCACCAGTCAGGGTGTCAGGGATTTCCTCGACCATACCACGACCACCATCCTCGTGTTCATCGTCGGTTTCATACTGTACGCGTATTCCAACGACGTCTCCTCGAAATGGCACGAGAACGTGGAGAAATGGAAGAACCGGTGGAAGGTCGGAAGCCTTTCGCTAGTGTTCGACATCGCCGCCATGATGGTCATCCTGTTCGGGGTGGTCGTCGGTGTGTATTCTGTGAGGGAACTGTACCTCGTGACCTATTTCGAGGTGTTCGCGGTGTTCCTTGCGAACCTTCTGTGGTTCGGTATATTCTCGGTCATGCTTGTCCTTATGGGATGGCTCCTTGACAACTATTTCAACAACCATACGATCAAATACTCCTTTATCACGACCTGTCTTAACCTTCTCGCGACGGGTCTTGTCATCACCGGTGCGGTGGATTTCATCGTCAACTACATCGGTCTGCGCACGGTTCCGCCCATGACCTATATCCTCGAGATCCTCGCCGGATTCGGTCTTGCGTTCATCGCCGCGGCCCTGCACCATTACATCAAGAACCTTTTCCTTCCCGTGGAACCTGTTCCGGAACCTGATGCACAGCCT
>JAKSHW010000074.1 GCA_024399195.1 archaeon
AATATTCGGTTTATAAACAAGTCAAAAACATACTCCCTACTTTGAGGAGTTATCCGTATAAAAATCGAAGATCAATAAAGAGGGGTGTTTTCACCCCTCCAATATTATCAAATTAATCTGGCAATTGATGTACGTGCATCCTCGATGCCGTTTTTTAAGGCTCTTCTGTACCATTCCAAAGCTTTTTCCTGATCTGCCGATGTACCTATCCCATCCTCGTAACAATGGGCGACATTCATCTGTGCCAGTGCGTATCCTCTTTCAGCAGCCTCCAGGTATAGTTGGAAAGCCTTTTCAGAGGAATCCTGGGTGCCGTCGGCATTGTATATGTTCGCAAGGTTGTTCATAGCAGGCAGGTATCCTGCAAGGGCGGACCTTGTGCAGAGTTCCAATCCTTTTTCGATATCCTGTTCCGTTCCGGAACCGTTCATGAGGCAGCATGAGGCATAGAACATCGCTTCGGCCTGACCTTTCTCAGCGGCCTTGCAGAACCATTCGTAGGCGGTCTTCTCGTCATGTGACACGCCCATGCCTTCGAACAGGAGGAGCCCGTAGTCCTTCATGGAATCGATATCGCCCATGTTCGCGGCCTTCTCGAAGTTCATGGCGGCGAACGTGTGGTTCTGTGTAGGTCCCGACCTCAGGTAGCACAGGCCGAGCCCTTTGTATCCTTCGAGGATACCTTCATCAGCTAACAATTGGTAGAGTGTTATCGCGGCATGGGTGTCGCGGGGCACTATCTCTCCGTTGTAATGACAGGCTGCCAGATTGCATATAGCATCGGTGCTACCCATGCGTGCAGCGGTCTGGTACCATTTCAACGCCTCCTCGCCGTTCTTTTCTACACCTATTCCGTCGTTGTACATACCTGCGATACAGAACATCGCATCGGCATCCCCGCCTTCGGCCGCCTTGATAAACCATCTGAACGATTCGGCATCGTCTTTTTCCACACCGAGTCCGTCGGAATAGCATACGCCCATGTTGTAGGTGGAAGGGACATGACCGTTCTCAGCGGCTTTCCTGTAGCATTCGACAGACCTCTTTTCGTCCTTTTCGCATCCGGTCCCGTTGCGGAGCATGTTTCCCAATGCATAGAGGGCGTCGTTATGTCCCGCATCGGCGGCCTCCATGATCAATGAGAACGGGATGGAACGGTCCACCGATTCGTCTCCGAGGTACAGTACGCCTAATGCGTATTTGGCGTCCCTGAGCCCCTTTTCCGATGCTTTCTCAAAACAACGCAGGGCCTCATCGCGGTCTGCAGTGGTGCCTGTTCCGTTAAGGTGGCATACCGCGAGGTTGAACAGGGCATGGACATCGCCTAGGTTCGAACCCTCCTGGTACAGTCTGAACGCCGATTCTGTATCACCTGTGCTTTCGCATATCACACCGAGGTTGTGGAACGCCGTCGGTTCCAGCTGGTTCATGGCCTTGACGAGCCAATTGCGGGCGGCTTCTACGTCTTTGGCGGTTCCGGTGCCGTTGAACAGACATCTTCCGACCGTGGACTGTGCCTTTGCGTTTCCGAGTTCTGCGGAACGTAGGTAATGGGCGAACGCCTTTTGGGGATCGGTCTCTTCAAGGGTTGTACCGATCTCGAACAGTCTCTCGGGATCGTCGGTTATGACGTTGATCATCTGTCTGTCCATGCTCCTGCATCTTGACATTCCTATTTGATTATTGTAGGGCTGTCGATCGGGATCGATGTTGTGGTGGGTTGTTCGATATTGTTATCATATGAATTTTTATTGTCTTAGATTATTCATATTACACAGTTTTTATCTTCTGTTTCGGCTACGATTTTCGTATTTTTTTGAATAAACTTTAAATACAAGCGGTACCAATACTTTATGGAAAAATTTACCTAATTAGGGTAGATTTTTAGATACTGGCTATAGTCTAATTTAGGTTTAATTAAATTTTTTTGATAAACCAATGCATTATATAGGGCGAGTCATTGCTTGACCTCAATAGGAGATAGACTCATGGCAGACAAAAGAGCAAGCGCTGCAAAGAAATCCAAGGACAAGTGGAAAGCAAAAGAGTGGTACAACATCCACGCTCCCCGCATGTTCAACGAGACTGTTATCGGAGAGACCCCCTCTGTTGACCCCGAGTACCTTCTCGGCAGGCAGGCAGAAGTCACCGTCCAGGACCTTACTGGCGACTTCTCCAAGATGCACATCAAGCTAAAATTCAAGATCTGCGGAACCGACGGTCACGAAGCAAAGACCGAGTTCATCGGACACGACCTCACCTCCGATTACGTCAGGAGGCTCACCCGCAGAAAGAAAACCAAGACCGACCACGTCGTCGATGTCAAGACCGCTGACGGATACGTCCTCAGACTCAAGACCATGTCCATCGCCGACAGGAGGATCCAGGCATCCCAGGAAGAGGGAATGAGAGCAGCTATCAAAGCTTACCTCGTCGACTTCGCAGCCCAGAACAAGCTCGCCGACGTCATCAAATCCATTATCTCCGGCGACATGGCAAAGGACACCGCAAAAGCCTGCCACGTCATCATCCCCATCAAGAGAATCGAGATCCGCAAGTCCGAAGTTCTCGTAAAGGGAGAGGGCGAACCCGAGTCCATCATCGAGGCTCCCGCAGCTGAAGAGGCACCTGCAGTAGAGGAAGCTCCCGCAGAGGAAGCACCCGCAGCAGAGGAAGCCCCTGCAGCCGAAGAGAAGACCGAGTGATTCTCTCTAAACATTACTAGGGGCTTCGGCCCCTTCACCCTGTTCGTTTTTCGGAAGTTTTCCGTCCTGTTTTTGTATTCACACGTTAAAAACGGTCTCGTTTCTCTTGGATGTTACCGTCGTCTGGTGCGATTCGATAGTAAGGCTTATAATAGAGAAGCTAATGTTAGGGTCAACACGTCGGGGTGGCTCAGCCTGGTAGAGCGTCGGACTCATAGGGTTCAGGTAATAACTGACCTCACCAGGGAAATCCGAAGGCCGTGGGTTCGAACCCCACTCCCGACACCATACTTTTCCATTTCACAATTCATTCTTGATTCTTCACGGTTGTTTTACGAGGCTCGGACAAATATACCCCGTATGCCTTTTTACCGACCATGAGGCTGATCATCTACAACGGCAAAGGGGGCGTAGGAAAGACCTCCGTTTCCGCCGCTACCGCTCTCAGAATGGCAAAGTTAGGTCACCGTACCATAATCATGAGCGTGGATACGGCCCATTCTCTGGGGGATTCCCTCGGATACGATCTCGGACCCGACATAGTGAACGTGGCCCCCAATCTCGATGCATTCGAACTGGACATCGTCCACGAGATGAAGACCAAATGGGCCTCCATAAAGGAGTACCTTGAGGCGTTCATGATGTCCCAGGGGATAGGCGGCCTCTCGGCCGACGAAATGGCGATATTCCCAGGTATGGAGATGGTGGCCGCACTTCTCTACGTGCTCACATTCAAGAACAACGGAACATACGATGTGGTCGTCATGGACACCGCACCCACGGGCGAGACGCTCAGACTGATGAGCTTCCCCGATGTCTCCAACTGGTACATGGACAAGGCGTTCCACCTCATCAACAAGTTCATGGGCATCGCACGTCTGACCATCGGACGTGTCGTGGACTTCCCTTTGCCTGACAAGGAGGTCATGAACACGATCCTGGACCTCAAGGACCAGATGTCCGAGGTCAAGACGATCCTCGAAGACCCGCACAACACCACCATCCGCCTGGTCTTGAACCCGGAACGTATGGCTATCAACGAGACACGCAGGTCCTATGCGTACATGTGTCTCTACAACAAGAACGTGGAGGCCCTGATCATTAACAAGGTCATCCCCGAGGATGCGGATGGAGAGTTCATGAAGGTCAAGCTCCAGGAGCAGGGGACGTATATGCAGATGATCGCGGAGTCCTTCGACCAGCTGAAGGTCATGAAGGCGTACATGCTCAACACGGAGATCAGGGGAATAGACCGGTTGGACCACCTTGCCGATATGATCTTCGGGGACAGCGATCCCATCGAGACGTATTCCTCCGAAAGCCCCATGTCGTTCGATATGCTTTCCGACGGTACGGACCGTCTGAAGATCAAGATGCCCTTCGTGGAATCCGATCAGGTGGAACTGTTTAAGGGCAATGACAACACTATCATCCTCCATGTGGGTAGCCAGAAACGCACCGTCTCGCTTCCGATGTCCCTTTCGGGTGCCGAACTGTTGGGGGCGGAGTTCGGTGACGGCTATCTTTATGTCAAGTTCAGAAGGTGAAACGCATGAGTGACGAACAGAGGTACGACGACCCTGAGATGCAGAGGTTCTACGAAGAGAACCGCGAGAAGATCGACCGTCTCTTCGCCGAGGAGAAGGAGCGTTCCCGCATAATCGAGGAAGCCCGTGCAAGGGCCTATTTCGACGAGCTGGAGGCCCAGAAAGAAGAGGAGATGAGAAGGTACGAGGAGCTCCGTAAAGCCCGTGAAGAGGAGCTCCGCAGGAAGTACGACGAGTATTACGCCACCTACGGTGCCCCCCGTTCCGAAAAGACCTCCGATACCGAAGAGGTCCCCCGTGACCGCGTGGACGATGTCTTCGACCGTATCGACAAGGCGAGGGAACGTGCCGAGAAGACCGAGGCCTATGCCCGTGAGGTGTACCTCGAGGAAAGGGCACGTATCAAGGCCCGTATGGAGGAACAGAGGGAGAAGGCCCGTATCAGTTACGAGGAGCGCAAGGAGGAGATCGGCGAGACCGTCGACAGGATCCGTGACAGGGTCAACGAGGGTCTCGACAACACTTTCGGATTCGTCAACGACCCCAAGCTCCAGCAGCATATGGTCGGGGCGGGTCTCGAGATGTGGATGGCCCTCAACGCACTCGTCAAGGCAGGTCCCTTCCCCAACTTCATGAAGGAGACGCTCGAGAACGCTGACAGGAACAAGAACGTCGAGTACTGCAGGAAGAACTCCTATTGCAGGTCGAAGAAGAACCCCGACGCCCCCCGCTACCGTGAGGGCGGGGAGACTTACAAGGCACCCGAGGAAGGGCTCAAACCGGTCACGATCGTCCCTATCACCGTCAAAAAGGAGGAAGAGAAATGAACTTCTCTTTGGAAGAGGGAATCCTTGCGGTCAAAGAGGCCCGCAAGGTCACCGAGGCCCAGATCAACGGAGACATTCTCCAGCCGGACGTCCCCGCATCCTTCGATGAGAAGGGGGGAATGTTCGTCACCCTGAACGAGCATCCCGGAGGGATCCTTAGAGCATGTATCGGGTTCCCCCTCGCGGTATATCCCAGGAGGGACGCCCTTAGGCAGTCCGCAAGGGGCGTGTGCGTGGACCCCAGGTTCCCGCCGCTCAAGATGTCCCAGGCACAGAGGTGCGTGTTCACCGTATCCTTCCTCACGAGCCCTGAGAAGATAGAGTATGAGACGTTGGAGGAGCTCAAGTCGAAGATCGAGATCGGAAAGGACGGTCTGATCGTCAAATACCGCACCTGCAATGCCGTGTACCTTCCCGAGGTGCCTGTAGAAGAGGGTTGGAACGTGGAACAGTACCTTTCCAGCCTCTGTATGAAGGCAGGGATGCAGGGCGACGGATGGAGGTCCGGTGCATTGGAGTTCAGCAAGTTCCAGAGCATCGCCTTCAAGGAGACCTCCCCCAACGGCGAGATCGTAAGGGTGTGAATGGTATGGAACAGGTCATCTGCGGGAGGATGTTCGTCGATGGCGAACTGAAGTATGCCGAAGTGGGGATAGACGAGGGAAAGATCGTCGCCGTAGGGAAACATGTCCCTGGCGGTGACGAGAGGATCGATCTGGGGACCAGCGTAACCGTCCTTCCAGGATTCATGGACCCCCATGTCCATTTCCGTGACCCCGGACTTACCCAGAAGGAGGATTTCTCGACAGGTACCGCATCCGCGGTATGCGGCGGTGTGACCTGTGTCCTCGATATGCCCAACACCAAACCTCCCGTGGTGGACCTGCCTACCCTTCTGGACAAGAAGGCGGCTGTGAAGGGAAGGGCCTATTGCGACTACGGCCTGTTCGCGGCGGTCACTTCCAACTGCCCCGCCAACCTCCTCGCCCCCCATGTCCCCGCGTTCAAGATGTTCATGGGTTCCACCACAGGTAACATCCTGATGAACGACGATGAGGAGATCATACCCCTGATGGACGAGATCGCTTCCACCGGGAAGGTCCTCAGCGTACATGCCGAGGATGACGATTACATCGTCAAAGGGGTTCCTGAGAACTGTTGTCAGGACCATCTCCGCAACCGTCCCGTAGAGGCCGAATACAGTGCCTTGCGCAGGCTTTCACGTTTCAAGGACAAGGTAAAGATCAACATCTGCCATTGTACCAACGTCCCCCAGATCGAGTATGCTAGCGAACTCGGTTTCACCACCGAGGTCACCATGCACCACATGATGTTCGAGGCCCAGAGGCACTCCTCCTCGATATACAAGACCAATCCCCCCATCAGGGACGCCGCCACCCGTGACGCCCTCTACGAGTGCTTCAAGGCCGGAAAGATCACGATGATCGGAACCGACCATGCTCCCCATACTTGGAACGACAAGATGCAGGAGTACGATGCGGCCCCCGGAGGCATTCCCGGAGTGGAGACAACCATGCCTATGGTCCTCGAGATGGTCAGGGCCGGAGACATCCCGCTGTCCCTCGCGGTATCGATGGGTGCGGAGAATCCCGGAAAGGTCTTCTCGGCCCCCAAAGGACGTATCGCCGTCGGATACGATGCAGACCTCCTGTTCGTGGATTTCAGGAAGGTCACCGAGATCGACCAGAAGAAGATGCACGGAAAGATCGGTTACACGCCCTATCACGGAAGGCGTGCGATATTCCCCGACACAGTTATAATCAGAGGTCAGGTACAGGTCGAAGACGGGGAACTCTGCGGTGAACCGAGAGGAGCGGATATCTGTGGCTAATTACGAAGTAGATTATTCTGAGCTGGTTGGAAAGAAGGCCGAATGCATTGACGGATGCGGCATGTGCTGTCTCTGTCAGCCCGAGGTATTGCCCTCCGAGAGGGCCTTCTTCAAGAAGAACCACCCCAAATGCCTTGTGAAGTCACGCGGTCCGGAACCCTATTTCGCACTCGCTCTCAAAAAAGACCGTGGATCATGCGTGTTCCTCGGTGAGTGCGACAGACGTTGCAAGGTCTACGACCACCGTACCACCTATTGCAGACAGTTCCCTTACCACATCTACGTGTCCGACCACGTGAAGGTGGAGCTCGATCTTTCCTGCAGGGGCCTTTGGACCGGCAAGGGTGTCGATGCGGTATCCGAGGCCAAGGTCCTTGTGGCCAATGCAGAAGAAAGGATCAAGGAGGCCCTTCCCCAGGCTTCGGACGTGTACAGGCAGTTCTATGAGGAGGCCCGTTCGGCAGGGGTTCTTGGAGACCCTTCGCTCCTCCGCATGTCCGTTTCCGAGAACCTTGTCAACTTCACCGACGTGAACTTCCTTGCGAAGTTGCTCAGTCTTGCGGAGGTCGAGGCACAGGTCTCCATCAACGGCGTCAACAAGGACACCAAAGTGGATATGAAGGAACTTTCCGATGCGGCGAGAGCGACCTCGCTTGAATCGCTTTCCAGCGATGACCCTTTGTCTTTGCCCGTATACAGTGCAGAGGACCTTTCCTGGAACGTCTTCTCCCACGAGAACGGTGTCATCGAATGGATGACCATCGGTGACGACGGGGAATTCCACCATAAAGGGTTCGTGAACGCGGACGAGGTCGAACTGAAGCCTCTCGAAGAGGACGGAAGGAAGATTCTTCAGGACTACATATCCGTGCTCAACGGCAGGGACAGTTTCCTTGGAAGCGTCTACTACCTGATCGATTTCAACGGTTACGAGGACGACATGTCCAACGCGTACTACGGATGTCTCGTCACAGCGATCCTCGACATCCTTTGGAGGGCAGCTCTGCTCGATAAGTTCTTCGGAACGGGAATGGGTGCGAGAGGTATCAGAGAGGCGATCATATTCTACGATATGGACCGTCTCGATGCACCTGCGATAGGGGCTTTCGTCTGATTTCCCCTATATATAATATAATTAAAAAGGGGACGGATACGTTCTTATACTGTTTGCAGTATGGGATGCCAATCGACATGCCGTTAGTGGAACGTAACCACCAAGACGGTATGTCAAAAGCCAATCGTCCGCGGTGATGATGGCTCAACAATAAAAGGAGAGTTAAAAATGGGAGCAGGAACAGCAGCTCAGGGACGCCACAACAAACACAAGACTCACATACCTTGCCGCAGGTGCGGAAAACGCTCCTACAGTGTCAGGAAAGGTATCTGCGCCTCCTGTGGATACGGAAAGACCGCCAGGATGAGATCCTACACCTGGGCAAAAATCCACGAGTAAGTGAGCTAATGTCAGGGCCTAGGCATTATTGCGGCGTGGTTGGAATAAATGCTGACCACTGTGTTACCGCATCGTTGCAGAAGACCCTGATGATAATACAGCACCGCGGCCAGGACAGCGCCGGCATCTCCGTTTATGACGGTCAGTGTATAAACACCGTCAAAGATGCCGGGCTGGTCCAGACTGCGCTCCCCCGTGAGAAACTTGAATCGATCGAGGGAAACATCGGAATCGGTCACGTCAGATACGCGACCACGGGTGGAAACGGCGTCAAGAACGCACAGCCTATCACGATGATGTCAAGTCATGGTATGATCGCCCTTGCACACAACGGTGACCTTACCAACTATGCCGACGTGAAGAAGAAATATCTTGACGAAGGAGCCGTTTTCCAGACCGATTCTGACACCGAACTGATCATCAACATCCTCAGCAGACATATGGGCCGTATGGACACCATAGATGCCATCCGTGCCACCATGTCGGAGATCGACGGTGCGTACGCACTTTCGCTGATGATCAACGGAAGGCTTTTCGGAATAAGGGACCCCTTGGGAATCAGGCCCCTTGTCATCGGTAAACTGAACGACGGATACATGATCGCCTCCGAGTCCGTTGCGATCGACTCGCTCGGCGGAGAGATCGTCAGGGACGTCCAACCTGGAGAGGTCGTAGAAATCTTTACCCACTCCTTCAAGTCCTACCCGTCCGCAGAGAAATGCCATTCCGCACATTGTTTCTTCGAATGGGTGTACTTCGCAAGACCCGACTCCGTGATCGACGAACGTGAGGTCTACGAAGTAAGGAAGAATGTCGGTAGGATCCTTGCAAGGGAACATCCCGCCGATGTGGATCTCGTCATGCCCATCCCCGATTCCGGACGTGCACATGCCATCGGTTTTGCGATCGAGTCCGGACTTCCCTATGAAGAAGGGTTCATGAAGAACAGGTTCGCAGAGAGAACCTTCATCCTTCCCGATCAGAAAGAGAGGGAAGCTGCTGTTTCCAACAAAATGATCCCCATCAAGAGCACTGTCAAGGGCAAAAGGATCCTCATAATCGATGACAGTATCGTCAGAGGAACCACCTTGAAGAAGCTTGTAAGTATGCTCAGAGGTGCCGGAGCTACCGAAGTACACGTACGTGTCGGAAGTCCCCCCATCATCGCCCCCTGTTTCTATGGAATCGATATGAAGAACAGGGAGCAGTTCATCGCCAACCAGCAGTCCATCGACGGTATCAAGGAGATCATCGGTGCGGACAGTCTTGGTTACATCAGTATAGACGGTCTTGTAGAGGCTATCGGAAAGCCTGCATGCGACCTTTGCCTTGCATGTGTGACCGGTCAGTATCCTACCGATGTCAAAGGCGAATG
>JAKSHW010000075.1 GCA_024399195.1 archaeon
GGAACCGGTGACGAGGCACTCTCCGTCATCCAGCTCATCCCCAAGGCAGACGGTGCCGTCATCGTCACCACCCCCCAGGACGTCGCACTTCTCGACTCCAGGAAATCCATCACCTTCGCAGCACAGGCAGGAGTCCCCGTTATCGGCATGATCGAGAACATGAGCGGATTCGTATGCCCCCACTGCGGAGAGATTACCGAGATCTTCAAATCCGGTGGAGGAGAGGCCACCGCCAAAGAGCTCAACGTACAGTTCCTCGGCCGTATCCCCCTCGAACCCGGCATTGTGCAGTCCGGTGACAAAGGAATGCCTATCGTGATCGCAGAACCCGATTCCGCATCCGCAAAAGCGTTCAAAGGCATCGTCGACAAGGTCGTCAAGACCATCGAGAACGACAAAGCCTACCTTGAAGCCCAGAGGAAAAAGGAATGAAGGCCGGCGTTATCTCTGAAGGAGATACGCTGGATTCCCTTGTGGCCGAGGATTTCGGCCACTCCCCCTATTTCCTTCTTGTGGACATGGACACATACGACTACACCGTCGTGGACAACGAGTTCGCTACCGCCGACGGAGCAGGATACAAGGTCGCCAACGCGATCGTATCCCTCAAGGTGGACCTCGTCATCGTCGGAGGGATCGGAACACACGGTCTGAAGATATTGCAGGACGCCGGGATCAGGGTCTGGTACGATATGGAAGGAACCGTGGAAGAATCCTTGGACTATGTGAAAAACCGTATGGCCCTTGAAAAGAAATTCGAAGGGAAGGAGTGACCTTCCCCTCATACACCGGGTCTGTTTCCCCAGATGATCTTATGGAGCTGGGGAAGGACCCTTACTTTCAGTTTTTTGGAAACGACCTCTTCGGCCAAGGTCTGAAGGTCCAGACCGCCTACAGGGCTGAAGATTATCGTTGCTTTTATCTCGTGTTCGGAAACGAACTTCTCGGCGAAATCCAGGTCGACACGGTCCGAAATGACAAATTTCAACTGATCCTTGGATGAAAGCAGAGGAAGATTTTCCAGACACATCCTGTCGGACATTCCGGAAGCAGGACATTTGATATCCATACTGATGATTATCTTGTCGCTTTTAGGAACATCACCAAGGAATTTAGACCCGTTTGTCTCAAGAACGACGGTTTTTCCCTTTGCTATCAGCTTTCTGAGAAGTTCTGGAGCATCAGGCTGTTCCATAGGCTCCCCACCGGTGAAACATACATCGTCATAATCCTCGGTAAGGGCGACTATGTCGTCGAGATCCATCTCGGTACCTGCATTGTAATCCCAGGAGAACCCCGTATCACACCAGGCACAGTGAAGGTTACATCCTGCAGACCTTATGAAATAGGTCGGTTGACCGATCTTAAGGCCTTCTCCCTGAAGGGAGCCGAAATGTTCGATTATCCTCACTGGACCACATCAGGTGCGTAGGGAATCTCATCCTTGTAACCTGCAGACTTGAAACCTTCGAGCCTGAGGCGACAGGAATCGCAATGACCGCATGCGACCTCTCCACCGTTGTAACAGGACCAGGTGAGCTCGAGAGGTGCTCCGAGCTTCTTTCCTATACGGACGATGTCCGCTTTCGAACTACGGAGGATGGGGGTCATGATCTTGATGGGCTTTCCTTCCACACCGGTCTTGGTGCCCTTTGCAAGCATTTCCTCGTAGGCCTCGAAAAACTCGGGGCGGCAGTCGGGGTATCCTGAATAGTCGACGACATTGGCACCGATGTAGATCCTGTCGGCATCGACGGACTCGCAGAGACCTGCGGCTATACTGAGAAACACGATGTTCCTTGCAGGGACGTAGGTCACGGGGATCTCCTTGTCGAGCTCCCCTTCACGGTCCATAGGGACATCGATGTCCTTACGGGTGAGGGCGGAACGGAAGGAACTGAGGTTGAGGTCGATGACCACATGGGCCACACCGTAGTGTTTACATACGTTCTCGGCGGACACGAGTTCCTTGGTATGCCTCTGACCGTATCTGAAACTGATAGCAGTGACCTCGCATCCGTCGGCGATGGCCTGTGCGAGGGTGGTGGTGGAGTCGAGTCCACCTGAAAGCAGGACTACCGCTTTGGTCATCAGAAGTCCACCTGGTACCAAGCGGTCTGTCCACGTTCCTCATCAAGCCCTACGGCAAGAGATTTGACATTAGAGGGAATGGATACCTCCTTGACCATACGGAGGGCCATCATCTTGGTCATCTCTTCCGCAGTGGTGGTAGGAACGTCGAGAAGGACCACGTCCATCTTGGGGAAGACGTATTTCTTTCCGCAGGATTCCACGTAATAGGAATCTTCCTTTTCCTCGATCTTGACGATCTCGGACCTGGAAGGGAGAAGGATCCTGTGGTCCATCTCCTCCATCATAGTCTTGAGGGCTTTCTTGAGCTCCACGAAGTCCATGATCATTCCGTCTTTTCCGATGTCCCCCTCAAGTCTGAGCCTGAGGATATAGCTGTGGCCATGGAGCCTTGAACATTTCTCATGGTTGGGTATGAAATGGCATGCAGAATACCTGATACCTGCGTATCCACCGTCGATCTCCAATGAACTCATTTTCTCATCCCCGCTAATTTGATAGCAAGACATATCGAATCGGTATAATCGGTCTTGACACGGGAGGTATCGATGAACACCTTGTCAGTGTTGAGCACAGGCGCACCGAGGGCGGGAACGCCTCCGATGAAGTGCATGGACCTGAAGATGACATTTCCGGTGATACCGTTGGGAGCGATTATGACATCCGCCTCGTCGAGGGCGTCCTCGAGGAGGATCTGTGCATGGTATGAATCGTAACCGTCTTTGTTGAGGGTTTTGACGATCTCCATGGCATCGATGATGGAACGGTCCACGACATCGTTCCTTCCTATATCCTCGGACCTTCCTCCGGACATGACGGCGATCCTTACGGTATCTGAACCGAGGTCTTTCATCAGTTTCTCGGACAGTTTAGCCATGTTGATCCTGTCCTCGATGGTCCAACCCTCATCTATACCGACAGGTGCGAGAAGGACGACGCGGTCACGGTAGTTCAGAAGGACGGCCCTGTCCAAAGAAGGTACGTCGAGGGCCTTCTTGACAAGAGGGAGAAGTTTCGAGGAGGACATGTCTCCACGTACGGCGGCGTCGATAACACCGTCTGCAAGATCTGATGCCAACTTCTGAGGATCCCTGTATATCAGGATGTTGGGATTGTTCATAGCACGAACGCTGGTCTCGACGTATTTCGAGTCGGGTCCACATCCGATACCGATCTTCACGTCATAATCGGCATCGTCTATAATGTTCCCAGATGTAAGCATAAAACCGCCAGTGGAACAAGGTTATTTAAGCCTACTCAAACGGATAAGGTTCTGGTAAAACCGACCTGTGGGTCATTACAGACATATGTCAGGAATCGGATTACCAATAAATCCAATCCACATCGGAACCGACCTGGAAAAACCGGATAAAGACGTTTTACAACGGTGCTCAGATCGCATCGAAGACGTATTCCGCCCAGGTACGGAGACCTATTACGATCTCGGCTTCGGGGATTGTCAGCATAGGATGGTCATACCTTACGGAGTCGTCCATGGCCACCCTGGGGCAGGCAGTGTTCACATAGGCGTCCACACGGTACGACATGAGGGCCTGGGGCGATACCTCGTCGGTGACCAGAAGATGGACCTCCTTCCCGGCCTCACGCAGCTGTTCCATGATGCGGCGGGCCTTCTCACGACGGCATTGTCCGACCTTTCCGCAGAGGATCACGAGGAACGAGTTCGCAGGTCTTGCAAGCTCTATCGCGGCGAACCTTCTACGGAGTATACGGTCACGGACATCGTCCACGCTGCGTATCTCGCCGGTCACGGGATTCAGGATAACGACCTTCTTCTCGACACCGAACGTGGCCGCAAGAGGGTGGAAATCCCCCTCTCCGAGGAAGAGATAGCATTCGATCTCGTCCTGTATCGCTATCGCGGCGGAACAGTTGCAACCCAGCACCTGACCGGGGTAGCATATCCTGTCGTCCCCTTTACCGATGAAGGCCTTCCTTCCGGACGCCTCGATTATCTCCTTCGCCCTCTGAAGCTGTCCGACGTATTGGACAGATGCCAGAAGACCGACGGTCTGGGGAAGATTCTCCACATATCCTTTCAATGCGTCGGAAATGTCCACGTTCGCACGTGCTTCCACATAGAACACATTGGGGTCGCTGGGAAGTTCGGGTATGGGTGAATGGCCGAAATGGACCAAAGCATCGGCATACTTCCGATAATCGACGAACAGATCGCAGGCGCCATAGCAGGGATATCCCAATATGACGACTTCCGCTCCGGTGTCTTTGAAAATACGATCGGATAACTCTGTGGCCCGGAGCTTGAGGCCTTCAGGAAGTTGGAGGGCGACAGAGGAAAAACCCCTGTCGCGGATCCAACTCTCGATGTTATCGATCTGGAGATCGAAAAGCATCAGTGGATGAGTTCCAGTCCTTTCTCTACGTCGATGTAGCAGGGGGACGGGATCTTCATGGATGCTCTCCAGAGAGCGTCCTTGACCTGGGTTGCCACTTCGGGAACGGCGTAAACAGTGTACATTGCCTGTTTGCACTCGAGCCTTGCAGCGGTACCGACGGTCTTACCGAAGGCACGGCGCATTCCACTGGAAACACGGTCCGCTCCTGCTCCGGTTGCAAGCTTGTTCTCCCTGAGAACGACGTGGGGGTAGGCCCTTACCTTGAAGTGGTAGGTT
The DNA here is from genome assembly GCA_024399195.1 of archaeon. Taxonomy (GTDB): domain Archaea; phylum Thermoplasmatota; class Thermoplasmata; order Methanomassiliicoccales; family Methanomethylophilaceae; genus Methanomethylophilus. Next base: position 4,746 of record JAKSHW010000075.1, read on the forward strand.
CCGGATCCGAGTTTGGAGAGAACACGGTTTGCTGCGATACGGCCGGCCTCGATTGCGGTGTGCCTGACCTGGACACGGTTCTTTACCCTGAGGGTAAGGATGACGGGGAACTCGACGTCCCTCTTGGTGTCTCCCATATCGAACTGGCTGATCCTGACTGCGGGAACTCCTCCCATGTATTCACGGCGAGTGTAGGCCATTCCCGTGATTCTTCTGTACATTGATGCGGGCTTTCTTACCATAGATGCCACCTTTTAATGTAATACTATGCGACAACCCCATTCCCTATATAATCCTGTTGCCAAATGCGTCTTCAGACCGGAGAAAACCCCTGAACCGGATAAAAGGAAGGAAGGGGGCAATCGGGAATATAGTGCGACAGGCGTCCCTACAAACATATTTATGGTTCACTCCGATGGCTTGGACGATATAATGGCCAAACATATCTCCCATAAGGTAATCCGCGCACTCGGCAACGAGCGTGTGAACACGTTATTGGGGTTGTCGGAAGACGCTGTACGCAACAACAGGGACGACCGTGCCAGACGCTATGTGGAGCTGGCACGCGCGATATGTGCGAAGGCCCAAACGGAAATGCCCGACGGTTTCAGGTACTGTAAAAACTGCCTGCTTCCCCTCGTACCCGGTGTAGACTGCAAGGTCAGGCTCACCGGACACAAGATAGTGATGAGGTGCAGGGATTGCGATACCGTCTGGCGTATGCCGTACATACAGGAGCAGAAGAAATGACCGAGAGAGATGCCAGAAAGGAGTTTTTGAGACGTGCCAAAGATATCGACCCCACCGTCCGCGTAGGTAAAGACGGACTCGGAGAGGGGATCTACAACGAGATCACCCAGCAGCTCAAGAAAAGACGTCTCATCAAGATCAAGGTCCTGAACAATTCCGAAGACGATGTACGCGATGTCGCGGACAGCATAGTCGCATCCACGGAATCCGTCGCCGTCGACGTACGCGGCGGGGTCATCGTGCTTACGGACAAGAGGAGCTGGGACTCCCTCTGCCAGAAAAAATTCTGATAGTGGTGTTATCAAATGTTGGACATAGATGTAATCAGAGAGAACCCTGAGATGATCAGGGAGATGCTTGTTCACAGGAACAAGGACACCGCCATTCTCGACAGGCTCCTCGAGGCCGACGAGAAATGGAGGAAGCTCACCGCGGAGAACAACAACCTCAGGAAGCTCAGGAACTCCGTCTCCCAGGAGATCGGAAAACTCCCCAAGGGAGCCGACAAGGAGACCAAGATCAAGGAGATGCGCGAGGTCGGAGACAAGATCAAAGCGAACGATGACGAGATGAACAAGCTCGACGAGGTCCGTACCGACTGCCTCCTCAACATCCCCAACATCCCCGACAAGACCGTCCCCATAGGAAAGGACGAGACCGAGAACGTCATCGTCTACGAGTGGGGGGAGAAGAGGAAGTTCGACTTCACCCCCAAGGACCACTCCCAGATCCTCCTCGACCTCAACATGGTCGACTTCGACAGGGCCGTCAAGATCGCGGGAAGCGGTTTCTACTGCCTGAAGGGCGACGGAGCGAGGCTCGAGAGGGCCCTCGTGTCCTTCTTCCTCGACATGCACAGGAAACAGGGATACACCGAGGTGTTCCCTCCCGTCGTCGTCAACACCAACGCCGTCATCGGAACCGGTCAGTACCCCAACCTCAAGGACGACATGTACTGGCTCGAGAGGGACGACATGTGGCTCAACCCCACCGCCGAGGTCCCCGTGACCAACCTCCTCCAGGACGAGATCCTCGCCAAGGAGGACCTCCCCATCAAGATGACCGCATACCTCCCCTCCTTCAGAAGGGAGGTCGGAAAACACGCCGACACCAACGGTATCATCCGTGTCCACGAGTTCAACAAGGTCGAGATGGTCAGGTTCGTGGAGCCCTCCACCTCCTGGCAGGCCCTCGAGGAGCTCAGGGGAGACGCAGAGGAGCTCATCAAGGCCCTCGGACTGCCCTACCACGTCCTCCTCCTCTGCACCGGCGACCAGAGCTTCTCCTGCGCCAAGTGCTACGACATCGAGCTCCACGCACCTGCGCACGACAGGTGGCTCGAGGCCTCCTCCTGCTCCAACTTCCTGGACTTCCAGGCAAGGCGTGCAAGGATCAAGTACAGGCCCGAACCCCACCTCAAGAGCGAGTTCGTCCACACCCTCAACGGATCCGGTATGGCCCTCCCCAGGACCATGGTCGCCATACTCGAGAACTACCAGAACGCCGACGGAAGCGTCACGATCCCCGAGGTCCTCAGGCCCTACATGGGCGGACAGGAAAAGATCGTGCCTCCCGCGAAGAAGACCGCGTTCTGAAAACTTGAAATCCAGAGGATCGGGGGTTCTCCCCCTTTCCTCATATGTCCATTTTCTTGAAATCGTCCATGATGTAGGACGCACCGATGCAGCCCTCGTACTTCCTTATGAGGTTGCTGCCGATGTTCACGATACCGTCACGGATGTTACGGTTCGTCACCCCGTACCTGTCGGAGATGAACGCCTCCATCCATGCCGAGAGCATATCACAGGCCTTTATGGAGTCCCCGTCACGCGGAGCGGGCCCGGAAACGTTCTTGAACGGTTCGAGGACGAAGAACTTCACCTCTTCGTGCCATTCCGCCGGGATCAGAGGAAGGATCACCTCGTCGACCTTCCTGCGTTCGATGGACGACAACATCGTATCGAGGTCCTCCACACCCTGTTTCACAGGGGTGATGACATCCCTCGTCAGAGCTTCGGGGACGTCGTGGAACAATGCCGAATAATAGTCGAAATAGAGCTGGTCATCGGGAACCCCCTTGTCAAGGTCGTTCAGAAGGACCGCATCGGCGACCATGAGCGAATGGCCCAGAACGGTCGTGTTAGGTATCCTAGGCGCCCTTGCCCATCTCAGTTGGAAACGTAGCTGGGCGATCAGATCGACGAAGTGCCAGACATCGTCTCCGTTATTCATATGGGCTAATCCTACGAGGTCACGGAACTGGTCTATCTTGGAGTAGATGTTCTCATGGGTCTTCTCTATACCGTAATGGCCCTGGTTGTTGGGTTCGATTGTGTCGAACTCCCATTTCGTGGCAAGGAAATGAGCCGCATCGACGATACGGTCTTCGATCGAACATCCTTCTTTTCCGAGATATACCTTCGAATCGAGATATTCCTTGAAACGTTGTAACAATACTTCGTTGCAACGGGGTACGCGTCTCCCGAACTCCTTCAGGACGAACTCGTTGACCTCGTCCGACTTCTCCGAGACTATCTCATGGAATATCTGGGGTTTCAGGTCGGTGAGGGCGAGCCTCTGCAGGAAGGAGAACAGGGTGTGCTCGATGACCGTCCTCCAATCCACATGGTTGCCTGCAAGCTCCTCGAACTTCCCGAGGACCCATGTGATCACGGCCTTATGGGCCTGTTTGTCCAGTTCGGTAAGGTCGAAGGGACGGATATGGTCGTTCCATCTGTGGATATTGGCGGATTCAAAAAGATAGTACAGCATCTTGGCGGAAAGACACTTGTTCATTTCGTTCACCTCTGTTCAGGTCGATGATTTCGGGAAGGGGTTCTTTCTTCTCCTCGGGCAATGCGGGGCCGAGGGAGTACGAACGGTCCCGAGGAGGGGCCGTAAGGTCCAGGAGGTATCCGTCGTCCGGTACGTCCTTGAGACGTTCTGCGATCCTCATGCGTTCGATCACGTCCTCAAAGATTCGACGACGTTCGTGGAGGTATATCCCGAACACGACGGCGGAGACCAGGATCATCAGGTCTGCAAGGTAGACGACGTACTCGTTCAATCCGATATGGATGTACCCGATGACGTTGATGACACCTAAGACAGCCAAGATGATTCCGACGACCATCACGGCCTCGAATATCCTCACTGTTTCGTATTTCATGCCCCAGGATATGTTCGGTGACTTAAAAATAACATCCGCCCGACGTTCGATATGCTTATGTCCGTACGTCGTTTACGACCATACATGCCTGCGGACATATGCCCTTTCTGCAACGAAACGACCGAAAAAGGAACACCGACCGAAACAGCCTGTACGATATGCGGGAAACGTTTCGTCACGGACAAGGTCTGCTCAAAAGGACATGCCGTATGCCTACCCTGTTCGTCCAATGCGGACGAGATGATCAGACAGATATGTCTGAAAAACGACAGTAAAAATCCCGTAGAGATTCTCGAACGTCTCATGTCCCTTCCCCAAATCCCCATGCACGGCCCCGTCCACCACAGACTGGTCGGTTCCGCCCTTTTATCCGCATACCGCAACAGCGGAGGGGAGTTAGACCTCGAATACGCCTTGGACGACCTGAAATGGAGGAGTTCCAACGTGCCCGGCGGGGCCTGTGGGGAATGGGGTTGCTGCGGTGCAGGCGTGAGCGCGGGCATGGCCCTCGGCATAATCTTGGACAACGGCCCCATGGAACGCGAGAAATGGCCCATCCCCATGCGTCTGACCTCCCGTACCCTTGCAAGTATCAGCTCCGTACATGGACCCAGATGCTGCAAAAGGGATTCCTACTTCACCATGGTCGAAGCGATAAAGTTCATCTCTGAAAATCTGAGCGTGGACATGGAACTTCCGGAAAAGATAGTGTGCACCCGTCGTTCCAACAACAGACAATGCATAGGGTCCGACTGTCCTTTCTCGGATATCGGAAAGGACTGACCCTTCGTGAAGTCCCCTCGGTCCTCCACGTCCTTGGGCGTCTCTCTGGTCTTGCCTACACTGGCATATGGCTTTTTATGTTTGACTGCTTTGGACAAAACGCCGTCCCTCCTCC
>JAKSHW010000076.1 GCA_024399195.1 archaeon
AGTTCTTGAGTTTCTCGGTAAGCTTCTTGGCTTCCTCGATCTGTTCCTCGGTCAGACGGACGTCCCTCTGGAGGACCCATTCGTTCTTCTGACCCATGCAGTCGGATATGGCGGTCAGGATTCCGTTCTCATCCACTTTGAACGTGACCATGATCTCGGGCTTCTTTCCGAAAACCTCCTCGGGAAGCTCGATGACGAACTCTCCGACGTTATCGGCCATGTCCATGGGAGTGTGGAGTCCCTCGGGGCTCTTGTAGGTGTCGCTCTCGTAAATGGCGATCTTGATCTTGGTCTGTGTCTCGCTTGCAGGCATGTATTTCCTGCCCCTTTCGAGGGGGATGGCGGAGTCCCTGAATATGATGTTGGAGACGAACTCCTCTTTGGAGTCTTTGGACCTTGCCTTGATGCCGTAGGTCTTTCCGATGATGTTGTGGATCCTGATGGTCTCGGGCTCGTCCATGGTCACAGGCTCCTCTTCGGGCTGTTCTTCCGGTTCAGGCGAGGTGAGGTCCACATTGGATTCGGAACCGTTGTTGACCACGAACTCCTCCTTCTTGTTGGCGAACACGGACTTGCTGTATATGGCCGCACCCTTTTCGACGGCAAGGTTGGGTTCGAACAGTCTGATCTTGTTCTCGGGGCATTCCTTGCGTATCGCTTCCTGTATCATGGGCATTCTGGAGGATCCTCCGACCATGAGGATGAGGTCCATGTCCTCCACGGTCATCTTTTTGGCCTTGAGGGTCCTTTTCATGGCGTCCATGACCTCCTTCACGAGATGGGTCGTATTCTCTTCGAAATCCTTCCTCGCAATGGTTATGATGTACCTCTGGTGGTTGTAGGTGGCCGTGACCCTGTTGCTTTCGGAGCTGGTAAGCCTGATCTTGACCCTTTCGGAATCGACTTCCAGTTTGGACATCATGATCTCGTCCTGGGAAAGGGTCTCGACAGGGACGCCGGTCTTCTCGGAGACGCTTTTCAGGACCATGTCGGTTATCGCTTTGTCCCAGTCTTTTCCACCGACGGATTTTCCCGCTTTGGCACGGATGAAGTATTCTCCGTCCTTGATGTCGATGATACTGATGTCGAAGGTACCTCCTCCGAGATCGAACACGAGGATGCGTTTGCCGTCACAGGACTCGTTGTCCACACCGTAAGAAAGTGCGGCCGCTATGGGTTCGTGAAGCAGGACCACCTTGTTGAGACCTGCGATCCTTCCTGCATCGATCGTGGCATCGAGGGCAGGCTGTCCGAACGTGGTGGGTACGGTGATGACGGCTTCGGTGATGGGGACCTCGTTGACGTCGTTGTAGTCCTTGATAAGCTTTTTCAGGATGAGTGCGGACACTTCCACCGGGGTGTAGTCCTTTCCGTCTATGGGGACCTTGTAGTCGGTACCCATCTTGTTCTTGATCTCCGAGATGATCCTCCCCTTTCCATAGTCGGCAAGGTAGTCCTTTGCGGCGCTGCCTACCATTATGGAGCCGTTGTCGTCGACGTAGATCACCGAGGGGGTGGTGTCGAAACTCTCGTTGTTCTTGTCTGCGGTTATGATTCCTTTGTCGTCTATGTGGGCAAGACCCGAATAAGTCGTTCCGAGGTCTATCCCGATCTGATTGGACATTATTCCATACCTCCTTCGTTCACTTCGTATTTGAAGACGTTTACCTGCTCTTTGACCATGATACGTTTACCGTACCTGTACCCTTCTGCCAGACTCTCGCACACGGTCCCGTTCTTTCCAGGATCGTCGGTCATGGTGATCTTGATCATTTTCTGGCTGGTGGAATCGAATCTATCGCCGATGCGGCAGGAGTAGCTTTCCACCGATGCATCGCACAGCATGTTGTCGAGATCTACTGTGAACGTGGACAGGGCATCGAGGACCGTTCCTGCATCGATGTGGTCCCTGTTCTTTTCCAGGTCCTTCACGGTTTTATCGAATTCCGACCTCATCGCGGTGATCTGGGACACCAGGTTTGTGAAGTTATTGTTCACCAGATCGCTGCATTTCCTCTCGATGATCTCGAGGTACCTGTCGAACTGTTCCCTCGACGTCATAAGGTCCGGATTCTCGTCGAAATCGTCGTAGACCACGGGGTCTCCTGCAGGTCCGGGCTCTTCGACGGACAGGAGACCGATGATCTCCTCGACCTTGTCGGAAAGGTGGTCCATACGGTAGGGCAGACCCTCGATCTCCTTGGGGACGTTGTTGGGTGCGGGGATGCTTTTCACGGCACCGCACATCTCGGTTATCCTGTCGCTGTTGGACCTCACGGAATCCTCGATCCTGTCGATCATCCCCGATATGTCGTCCAATGCGACGGTGTTGTCGGCCGTCGGTTCGGACAGGTTCTCCATGGAGCGCCCCATCCTCTCGATGCTCTCCCCGTTGGCCTTCAGTGCCCTGTCCACGGAGTCCAGCCTCTCGGTGACGTTTTTCATGGCGTCCCCGTCTTTGTCGGGGATCATGCCGATGCGTTCCACGATCGTGTCCGCGAGCTCTTCCTTGGAAGGGCCTGTACCCGCCCTCAGGGTCTCGACGACCGTTGCGAGGATATCGGACATGCTCTTCATGGAGGTCTCCATGGCGGCCATCTTCTCGGACTGTTCTTTGTTTATGTCCTTCAGGGTCTGGTATCCGTCAAGGACCTCCTTGTACGAGTTCACCACGTCCTCGTACTTGATACGGGACGTCTTCTTCTCTTCCTTGTTCTCCGGCATAGTCTCACCTAGTTCAGTCCCTCAGCAGAAGCCAGATGAGGGGGTCTTCGGTCTTGAACGGGCCCAGGTCGTTGATACGGCCGTTCGGCAGGGGCTCTCCTCCGAGCGAGCTGACCGCGAAGTACTCGTGTCTGTCGAAGCCTTCCACGGTGTTGATGAACTCGTCGCCGAGGACCCTGCGGAGGTACTCCTCCACCTCGGCCCCGATGTTGGCGGTCGTCTCGGCGTCGTACTTCCCTTTGGCCCTTTCCAGATGGAGGGACGACTCGGGTCCGAACATGACCTCGTCCTGTTCCTTGTCGTTGGAGGTCCCCAGAAGGAGGTCCACCTTGGTCAGGACGATCGCCAAGGGGATGTCTATGGACTTCCCAGGCTTCATCTGGTTGGTGGAGTAGACGATGTCCCTGACCTTGCGGAGGTCCTCGACGGGATTGTACTTGGCGGGTTTGGGGAATCCCATCCTCGCCGCTATGTCGGGGATCCTCGTGGGGTCGACGGTGAACACCAGGCCGGTGGCCCCTCCGATGTAGGAGCTGATGTTGTAGATGTTGAGGTTCTTGCCCACCTCGAGGTCGGTTCCAGAGGTGTCCATGAACGCGACCGCCCTGTTGATGGGTTTTCCGGCGAAGAACATCATGGGGGCCTTCTCCTCCTCGGTGGACCCGGAGTACGGTCTGGTGGAGGGGATGACGGTCCTCTCCACGTAGAGCCTGTTCACGTACTTATCGACGGCCTTGGTCCTCGAGGCCTCCGATGCGGGGGATATCCTGAAACCGAACTCCGGTCCGACGGTGTCCGCGAGGTCCCTCATCATCATAGCCATGACGTGGCTCTTACCGGTGCCGGCCGCACCCACGAAGCATATGATGGACGTTCCGTAGGTGCATTCCGGGGGAAGGACGCCGTGGCACATGGGGCACAGTGCGGTGGACACCTTGTTGCGGCAGATGTCGCAGACGCCTCCGCGGGACGACCTGACGATGTGGCCTTCGGCGAACACCGCGTCGGCGCCGGCGGGGTCCTTGTTCAGGAACATGCTCTTTTCGTAGTCGATCTCCTTGAACGGAGGGGCCTTGGTGACGTACCTGGCCCTCTCGGAGGGGCCGCAGGCGTTGACGAACCCCGAGCTGCATTCGGGATTGGGGCACATGTAGTGCAGTTTCTTCATGTCGATGTTCTTGTAGCAGAACGGGCAGATGTAGCGGACCGGGGGTTTCCTACCGAAATACATGTTCAGTTCCTCCTGTTTGCGGGGTGGACGAAGCGCAGATAGTTGTACGCCTCCGCGTCCTCGAAGAACAGTTTCATCCTGTTCAGGTCGATGTTGTCCCTGGTCATGGTGAACGAGAACTCGCAGAGGTTGTCCGTGAACACCAGCGGGTCCTCGGACTCGTGCACGAGCTCCCCGTCGAACCTCTTGAGGGGGTATTTCTCGTCGGAGTAGACCACGAGCACCTTGGGGATGGTGGGTGCGGAGCTGCGGAGGTTCACCTTGACGCTGTAGGACCTCTTGTCGTTGGACATCCTTCCCGCGCTGATGCTGTACTGCACGGTGCTGTAGTTGTTGTGGTACACCGTCAGGGACACGGGTACAGAATAGTCCTCCCTCTCCTCGGTGGAAAGGCCTTCGGAGCTCTGTCCCAGATCCTTCTCGTAGATCATGCGCAGTTCGACCGAGGTGCCGAGGTTCCTGCCGAGCCTGAACCTCAGACATCCCTCGCGGTTGTATTCGTCTCTGTACACCCTCTTCTCCTTTCCGTCTATGACCGCCTTCACGCCTATCGCGGCGTTGGGCCATTCGAAGGCGAGGCTGCACATGTCGCCCTCCACGTTCTTTACTAGTCCGTGGACGGGTTCCAGCACTTTTATGACGTACTCCTTGCCGACCACGGCCCTGTCCCTGAACACGGTCAGGGGGTAGAGGTACATCGAACCGACGAAGGGCGGGTCGAAGGTGCAGCATTTGTCACCCCATCTGCCCTCGATGGGCACGACGATGTCCTGCACGTCCCTGAGACGCATGACCACGTTCTTGAGGGCGTGCTTCTCGGGGGAGGCGTACAGTTCGACGTCCCCGTCCATGTCCCATCTGACGGTGTACGTGCCGTCGTCCCTGTTCCATTCGAGCTCGAGGTCGTCGACGGGGTCGGGGAGACGGGGCACGGTCACCTCGCGGATGACCCCGTTGGACCTCTTGATCTCCCCGCACACGTTGTATTCCGTGACGAACAGGTAGTAGTAGGTCTCGCCGTTGACCACGTCGTGGTCCTCGAAGTACCTTCCTCCGAAGTTCAGTTCGGTCTCGTCGCCCTCTCCGGCGTTGGTCCCTCCGCACTTCTTCCAGATCCTGACCCTGTGGCAGTTGCGAGGGTTCTTGAACCCGATCCTGATGCAGTCCTCCTCGGCCACGACGTCGATGTCGCCGACCTCCTTGATGATGAGGGCGGGGCCGTATTCGGCGTAGTCCTGGGAGAGGATACCCCATCTGAGGCTGTGGACCCTGTAGTAGTATATCTTCCCGGGATCGGCCGACTTGTCGTAGTAGACGTCCTCCTCGGTGATGCCGATGACGGTGGCGTCCTCGCTGTCCCTGGGGAACCCTCCCTCGGCACGGTACACCTGGAACTTCATGCCGCGGCGGTCCTCGGGCAGTATGAAACGCAGCGTGACCCCGTTCCTGTCCACGTCTATGCTTCCTGCACGCGGACCTGCGGGGACCCTGTCCTTGAGGTTGTTCCTGGCGTCGGGATGGTCGGGGCAGATCTCCGCCGCCTGTATGTAGCGGTCGTTCCTGCCGTCCCCCGAGAGGGTGGCCGCCTCCAGGCATATCCTCTCCGCGGAGTCGATGCGTCTCCTGGCCTCCTCGTACCTCTCCTTGACGTCCTCCATGCCCATCAGGGGGTATCTGATCCTGTTCTCGTTGACCAGTTCGCAGAGCCTGTAGTATGAGCCGGTGCTGTAGTAGTTCCTCACGTCGGCCCTGATGGACGAGATGGCCTTCTTGAGGTCGTCGATCCTCTTGGGGAGGGTTCCGGTGCTGTAGAAGGGATAGCTGGTGCTTAGGTCGTTCATCAGCCTGTCCGCCTTCTCGATATCGCAGGTGAGGCAGGCGCTGTTGACGTTCCTGGCGATCTCCTCGGCCTTCTCCTCAGCTTCTCCGATGTCCCTGCCGCATTCCACACAGACCTTGCCGCCGGCGGGCTGGAGCCTTCCGCAGAGGGGACATCTGCATTTCAGGGGTTCCCCGCATTCGGGACAGAACCTGACGTCCTCCTTGTCGACGTACATCATCTTGCACCTGGGGCACGACGCGAGGGAGTTCTCCTCGTCGTAGAAGTCCGCCGCATAGTTCTTCCTGATGCAGTAGTCCTCGAGGATGTTGGTGCACATCTTCCTGTCGGAGGGATTGTCGTGGCACGCCTCGGCTATGAGCATGTCGAGGAACTCCTTCCCGAACCTGTGGCCCACGTCGAGGTCCAGGGTGGAGAAGGCCTTCCTGCAGGCCCTCATGCACCTGCAGTAGCTGACGAGCTCGTTGGTGTGGCGGTCGTCTATGCTGATCGCGTGGTTCACGAGCCTGATCAGCGACAGGTAGTCGGGCTGTTCCTCGAACCTCTGGGGAGGGAGGCTTCTGATCATGTCGTTGAGCTTCTTGTAGGTCTCGCGTATCATCGCCGACGAGGAGTAGTCGCTGAGGGCCGGGATCTCCAGGTTCAGCGAGGGGTTGCCGATGAGCTCGTTGGCGAGGGCGACGGGGTCGGGGTTGCCCACGGACGCCATCTTGTTGTAGGCGTTGCGGGTGTTGACGTCCACGAACTCGGGCATGCTCTCGAACGTGAAGTTGGAGGAGTTCAACAGGTCCTCCCTGGTGACGTCCCCCCATCCGAGGTTCTCCAGGGCCTTCTCGACCTGGTCCGGGTCGATGACCCTGCTTCCGTTGCTGAGCCTGACGCTGTTCCTGAGCAGGAGGGTGGCCTTTATCTTGAGCTCCGAACGTGCCTCGTTGAACTCGTTCTCGAGCTTGGTCCTGTCGGACATGACCTCCTCCATCTCCCCGATATCCTTCAGATAGGCGGCGCTCCTGATGCGCTCGTCCTCGGTGGCGGACGGGTCCTGTTTCGTATGGGTCCATCTCGCCTTGGCCTCGGCGATCTTCCTTGTTATGTCCTCGGGCCTGTAGTCCCTGGAGGGGTTTAGACCCAATACATAGCAGTAGTTCTCTCTGTTCTGAGACATGTTATCGTTAGTCCTGGTTCCATCCTTCCCTGCGGCCCTGGTCTATGGCCGTGGCGATGGTGTTGATCGTTCTTTCGAGGTTCTCCAGTTGGATGTACATCGCGGCCCCCTCGACGGTCGCTATCCTGTGCAGGAAGGATTCGTCGCTCTCGCCGAAGCCTACGGCGATGACGTCTATGTTCCTTTTCCTGCATTCGTCCGATTCCTCTATGGCGAGGTCCTTCTTGCTCCACACCCCGTCCGTGAGCACTATGGCGATCTTCGCCCCGCTCACGTCGGAGAGGATGTCGAGGACCGCTTCGAACGGTTCCTCGTCCGTACCCCTTCCCAGTCTGGCCCTCTTCATGTCGTCGAGGGTCCTCGACAGGCGGTCGGTGTCGTATGTGAGGCCGCACAGGGTCTCCACCATGTCGGCGAAACCGACGAGGGCGAACTTCGTGCTCGGTCCCCCTAGGGTGGAGACGGCCTTCTTGACGGCGTCGGCGACCTTGTCCATGCAGGGCCTCATGCTGCGTGAAAGGTCTATGCAGAACACCACGTTCTTCCTGGTGTCCCTGGTGAGTTTGGTACCGCTGGGGGGTTTCCCCATCCACGAGGTGTCGTCCGGGAGTTCCTCACGGGTGACCTTGAGCCTCCTTTCGCCGTATCTGGCCTTGAGGGAGGTCCTACCCTCGTTCGTGTATGCGTACTCGAGGTCTATCTCGACCCCTTCCCCGCGGTTTATGAAGCCGGTTATCGTGTCCCTCCTCACGGGGACGCATCTCATGGGGTTGCGGCTCTCCCCCTGCAGGGTGAACAGCTCCACCCTGTCGGTCATGTTCCCTTTTTCTATAAGGAAACGGTCTTTGACGGTTATGGGTATGGTCGTATTTCTCTTTATGAGGACCTTGTTCGTGTACCTCCCGGTCCGGGGGTCGATGTACAGTATCCCGAGACTGTGGGGGGCCACGTCCGTCACGGTCTTACCTTTGCCGTCGAGGCAGGCTATCATCGCCGCCCCTTTGGCCACCGCCTCGCTGACGTCCCCGTGGGCCTTGACCGAACGGAACCCCTTTCCACGGAGGTAGGCCATGACCTGCGGCATGCAGGTGGCCCCGCCGCACAGGAGCACCTCGTCGATGTCCTTCACGTCGCGGTCTATGTTGCCGAGCAGACGGTCGATGACCTCCCCCGTCGATCCGAGCAGGTGTTCGGTGGACCTTTCGAAATCCTCCCTGGTGACCAGGTAGGTCCCGGTGTATCCCCTGAAGCTCACCTTCATACGGGCACGCTGCGTCCTGGACAGCATTATCTTCAACGATTCGGCCGAGGCGGCTATCGTGTTGTAGCTGTGCCTCTCCTTGAGGGGGTTACAGCCGAACTCGTTCGTGAACCTGTCGCATACCAGGTCCATCAGTGCCCTGTCCCAGTGGACCCCTCCCAGGGAGTGGTCTCCGTCGGTCCCGACCACGGTGAACCTTCCTTCGACTATGTCCACCACGGTGACGTCGAACGTGCCTCCCCCGAGGTCATATACCATCAGGGTCCCGCTGTCGGAACGTCTGTACCCGTAGTGCACCGCGGCCGCGGTGGGTTCGTTGACTATCTTCTCGACGTCGATCCCGGCCTTGCGTGCGGCGTCCGTCACCGAGGTCCTCTGGAGGTCGTTGAAGTACGCGGGCACCGTTATCACGGCGCTCTCTATCTTCTCGCCCCTTTCCGATTCCACGTCGTCGACCATCTGTCTGAGCAGCATGGCCGAAAGGTCCTCCGCGGTGTAGTCCTTTCCGTCGGCCTTCACATACGTCTTCTTGGTTCCCATTCCGTTCTTGAACACGGAAGCTATGGTCCCAACGCCGTCCATCTGCATGGATTTGGCATCTTCACCTATCAGTGTCGTACCATCATCCATGAAGCATATCACGGATGGCGTAAGGTTCGTTCCGTATCTGTTCGGTAGTATCTCCGCCTTGGAGGTCTTTTCGTTGAAGACCGCCATTGTGGAATACGTCGTACCTAGGTCGATACCAACCTTCATGTGCATCCCACATCGGGTATTGCAGTATATTATAAAAAAATGGGTTCGGAACCTGTCGCCGTAAAGTGTTTTCAGCCGTTCCGAAGGATAATTTGAACGGAGGATTGGGGGAGGTCCCCCGTCCTCCAGGGGTTTCAGTGGTGCTCGTGGTCGTGACCGTGGGCGTGGTGCATGTGCTTGTGGATGTCATCGAGCTCGGCAACGAGTCCGGAGTTCTTGACGGCCTTGGACATCATGTGGAGGAGCTTGTGCTCGTCGGCGTCGTGGATCCTGCAGACGATGTCGAAATGTACTTCTCCGTCCGCATCTCCGTCCTGTGCGACCTCTCCGTCCCTGAGCTCCATGACCAGGGTGCATCCGTCGTCCTCGTAGACCTTGGCGTCGATACCTTCGAGCTTTCCGGGGAAGGCCTCTTCGACGGTCTTTCCGAGGGCCGTCATAAGGTCTGCGACCTTGTCGGCAGCGGCATCGTCGAATCCGGAGATCTTTCCGGTGACGTAGGGCAT
>JAKSHW010000077.1 GCA_024399195.1 archaeon
TTGAACCTGCCGACGGTGTCCATGATCCTGTCCTTGAGCATCCTGTCCGCAATGATGGTGACCGCGGAAGCGGACTGCACACACTGCATGATGGAGTTCTCGTTCCAAAGGTCCTTGAACAGGTTGTCCATCTTATGGAGGACCGTCCAATCGTTCTTGGCGGTAACGATGCAGGTCTTTGTACGCATTTCCAATCTGCTGTCCTTGAGGACGGAAAGAATGCTCAGCTCATGGTCGGTGGTGACGCTCAGCTTGGATGCATAGCGCCTGCATGCGATCATGACCGCTTCCTCGTTGTCCACCACAAGGTCCTTCATGATCATGCGTGCCAATGAGGAGTAGTTGATAAGTCCCTTGGCGACACAGTCCTTGATGCTGGGGTGGGCGTCGATATAGATCCTGGTCCTCTCTGCGAGGCTTTCCCTGGATACGGTCTCTGACATACGTACGAAATGATCATACGAGTATAAATGTTGTATCCCAGACAAAATGTTGTAAAGGGTTTGAGGTAAAAGGTTTAATGTCCAATAATGGTCTTACTGTACCGCTGCGCAGAAGGCCTTCATGAAGACGTTCTTCTGCTCCATAGTGAATATGAGCGGAGGAATGATACGTACGACCTTTCCGTGGCATACGTTGACGAGGATGTTCTCCTTGAACATCGCCTCTTTTACAGCGGCCGCGGTCTCGTTGGAGTCCATCTCGACACCGATGAGGAATCCTTTTCCACGGACGTCGACGATCTTGTCGCTCTTGATGGCCTTGAGGTCCGCCATCCAGGACTCGCTGACGTCCACGACGTTGTCGAGGATCTTCTCGCGGGCAAGGATGTCGATGACGGCACATGCGGAGGCGCACACCATGGGGTTTCCTCCGAAGGTGGAACCGTGGGTGCCGGGGGTCATGCACTTGGCGATCTCGTCGGTGGTCAGGAGTGCACCGATGGGCATTCCTGCGGCGAGTCCCTTCGCGGAGGTGATCATGTCGGGCACCACGCCGAAGTGGTCGAAGGACCAATATCTTCCGGTACGTCCCATACCGGTCTGGACCTCGTCGACGATCATGAGGGCACCGGAATCGCTGCAGATGTCACGTACACCGCGGATGAACTCGGGGGTGGCGCAGTTGACTCCTCCCTCTCCCTGGATACACTCGAGCATGACGGCCGCGGTGTTGCGGGTCACGAGGTCCTTGACGGACTCGAGGTCGTTGTAGGTGTAGTACTGGTATGCGTTGGAGATGAGTGGTCTGAAAGGGTCCTGGTACTTCGCCTGACCGGTGGCACCGAGGGATGCGGAGGTACGACCGTGGAATCCGTTGAACGCGGATACGACCTTCTCACGTCCGGTGTACTTGACGGCGGTCTTGAGGGCGGCCTCGTTGGCCTCCGCACCGCTGTTCACGAAGATGGAACGGGTGATGGAGTCGGGGGTGATGAGGCTGAGCTTCTGTGCGAGCTGTGCCTGCTCCTTGACGTAGTACAGGTTGGACACGTGGACGAGATGTGCGATCTGGTCGCGCATGACCTTGACCCACTCGGGGTGGGAGTATCCGAGGGAGCACACCGCGATACCGGAGACGGCGTCGAGGTACTTGTTCCCTTCAAGGTCGTAGAGGTAGCTTCCCTCTCCGTGGTCGAAGGCGATCTCGGCACGTCCGTAGTTCTGGAAGAGGTACGTGTCGCTGTTTTCTTTGACTGTTTCGAAATCCATGTGAATCACTTTACGATCAAGGTTCCACGGGACGCTCCGTGGATGACCTCGGTAACTATGCTGTCGGGGTCGCGTCCGTTCACCATACGGACGGCCTCCGCACCGGCCTCCACCGCTTTGCGGCAGGCCTCGACCTTCGGGATCATTCCGCCGGAGATTGTTCCGTCGGCGATCAGCGCGTCTATGTCCGCGAAGGTCACTTTGTCTATCTTGGAGCTGGGATCATGGACGTCACGGAGGATTCCGGGAACGTCGGTGATCGCAATCATCTCCTTGCATTTTATTCCGGCCGCGATTCCTGCGGCCATGGTGTCGGCATTGACGTTGAGATGCGTGGTACCGTCCGAACCTATGGGATACACCACAGGGACGATACCATCTTCGATAAGCTCGAAGAGGTCCTGGGGATCGATGTCCACGACCTCTCCGACGAGCCCTAGGTCCACAACGACCTCCTTTCCATCCTCCATGACCGTGTAGGGAGCCTTCTTCCTGCACTTGGTACAGCAGTACCCGGGAACGCTCGCAGCCATCACACCGGCCTCATCGAGACGGCACACGACGTTCACGTTGATCTCACTGAGGACCTTCTCCACGACCTCGAGACCCGCCTCGTCGGTAACCCTGACCCCGGCGACTTTGACGGGTTTCAGACCGCGCCTCTCCATCTCTTCGGAGATGGCCGGTCCGCCACCGTGGACGATGACGATCTTAACGCCTTCCTCCACAAGGGAGGCTACCTCCCTTGCGAGACGGAGGAGACCCTCGTCTCCGTCAAGGGCGTTCCCACCGAACTTCAGAAGATAGATGTCTTCCATCTTCACCACTCAGGTGGAGTACTCCGCGTTGATGCGGACGTAATCATAGGTCAGGTCGCATCCCCAACCGACTGCGGATTCGGAACCGACACCGAGGTCGAGCTGGAGGATCACTTCCTTGTTGTCCATGGCCATGCGGACGACCTCGACGGAACGCTCCTCCTGGAAGACGGGTGCTCCGGAATCGAGGATGGGGACCTCGAGGTCTCCTCCCTTGATGACGAGGTGGACCTCCTCGAGGTTGAACTCCGCACCGCTGTTTCCGAGGGCCATCATGACACGGCCGTAGTTGGGGTCGGATCCGAAGATGGCGGATTTCACGAGGGGGGAGTTGATGACGGTCTTCACGACCAGACGTGCGTCGTCCTTGGTCTTGGCACCGTTGACCTCGACGGTGATGAGCTTGGTGGCTCCTTCTCCGTCCATGGCGATGGTACGGGCGATCTTGGTCATGACCATCCTGAGGGCCTCGATGAAGTTCTCGTCCTTGTCGGCGGGCTTTCCGCCTGCAAGACCGTTAGCGAGCATGATGCAGGTATCGTTGGTGGACTGGTCGCCGTCGACGGAAACCATGTTCATGGAATCGTCGAGGGTTCTCTGGAACTCGTGGGAGAACTCGGAGGTGAGGACAGCGTCGGTGGTGATCAGGGTCAGAGTGGTTCCGTGGAGGGCCTTCAGATGGGGGGAGATCATTCCACTGCCCTTGGAGATCGCGGAGATGTACACGAGGGTACCGTCCTGGAGACGTACACGGGCCGCGCACTCCTTCTTGATCGTGTCGGTGGTCATGATGGACTCGCAGAGCAGACCGTCTGCATTGCGTCCGACGTCGAGCTCCTTTGCCGCACGGGAGATACCGTACTGGACCTTGTGCATGTCCATGAAGCGTCCGATGAGACCGGTGGACATCACTCCGACGGTCTTGGGGTCGATGCCGAGCTCCTTGGCGACCGCTTTCTGCATGGTCTCCGCATCCTCGTATCCGCGGCGCCCGGTAAGGGCGTTGGCGTTACCGCTGTTGACGACCACTGCGGACAGCTTGGGGGAGTTGTCGTTGATCATCAGCTGGACGGGTGCAGCCTTGACCTTATTCGATGTGAATGCCTTGAACGCGGTCGCAGGGACCTCGGAGTACAGCATTCCCAGGTCGAGGGAACGGTACTTGACTCCGCTGTGGACTCCTGCTGCTTTGAAACCCTGAGGGGTGGTGATTCCACCCTCGATGAACTCTACCATTGTAATTTCACACTCCGAAACCGGGGAAATCGAGACCGGCGGCCTCGTCGAGCCCCAACATTAGATTCATGTTCTGTATGGCCTGACCGGAAGCTCCCTTGACGAGATTGTCGAGGACTCCGAACGCCACCACTCTGTCGCCTATTACCTTGGAACCCACCTGGGCATGGTTGGAACCGACCACCGCACGGATGGAGGGCTCGGGGACGTAATCCACGAAACGCTCCTTGCCGTACTG
Source organism: archaeon (assembly GCA_024399195.1). Taxonomy (GTDB): domain Archaea; phylum Thermoplasmatota; class Thermoplasmata; order Methanomassiliicoccales; family Methanomethylophilaceae; genus Methanomethylophilus. The sequence continues at coordinate 4,005 of JAKSHW010000077.1, forward strand.
TGCCTCGTACACGGCGTCCACATCGGCCTGGGTCGCGTCCGTCTTCAGTCTGAAGTAGCAGGACGAGATGATTCCCCTCACGATGGGGATCAGATGGGGGACGAACATGACGTCGGTCTTCGAACCGGCGAACATGTCCACGGCCATGTCGATCTCTGGGGTGTGTCTGTGGTTACCTACGCTGTAGGGGATCACGGATTCACCGCAGGTGGGGTGGTGGAGACGGTCGGAAGGCTTCATCCCCGCACCGGAGGTACCGCTCTTACCGTCGACGAAGACGTCAGAGTGTACGAGACCGGACTTCATGAGGGGGGCTATAGCGAGTATCGCGGAAGTGGCGTAGCATCCGGGATTGGCTACAAGGTCCGCCCCCTTGATGCTGTCACGGAACAACTCGGGCAGTCCGAAGACCGCATCGGCGAGACCGTCCGCATCGGTGTGGGCGGTGCCGTACCATTTCTCGTAGAGGGCCACGTCCTTGAGACGGTAGTCCCCGGAAAGGTCGATGCACTTGATACCCTGTTCGCGAAGGGCGGGGACCTCGTTCATTGCCACACCGCGGGGGGTGGCCACCATCACGAAGTCGAGGTCCTTGGTGTCCGAGATCTTCTCGGTGAACTCGATGTCGGTGTATCCCCTGAGGAATGTGTGTACGTCCGACACCTTTGTACCTGCGTTGGTACGGGACGTCAATGCGGCGAGTTCGACGTCAGGGTGTCTTACGAGCAGACGTGACAGTTCGCTTCCGGTGTATCCGGTTCCTCCGATTATACCGACTCTATAGGTCATATTATTGCCTTCTTGTAAGGAAGGGTCTAACTCTAATCCATTAAAAAGGTATTGTCTGAATTCAGACACAATATGTCGGATACGTCAGACAGAGAACGGGAATGATTGGAAGATGACGTATGAACCGCCTAGGGACAACATAGTAGACCTCAGGGAGGACTCGGAAAAAGGGATCACCCAGTACGGATATCGAGCCTATCGGCTATGGAAACATACGGTTCCGGGCAGACGGCCTTGGCAGGAGATCCCGTCAAGACCGTCCGAGATAGGACATGTGACTTCAGGCGATACGGAGGAACGATCTCTCGTCGTTTCCGAAGAATATGTGTCCCGCCAGGTTCCCTACGGAAGGTCTGATGGACTCGCCGTTTATGGTCATGAAGGCGTATCCTGTAAGGGCATTGGACCCGATGGACACGAGACCGTCACCGAACACGAGACCTATAAGCGAGGAACATCCCCTGAGGGAATTGACCCCTATCCTCTCGACGGAATCGGCAAGGACGATGCTCCTGATACCGACATACTTGTAGAACGAGTAGTCACCTATCTCGGTGACCCCTTCTTCGACGACAACGTTCTCGAAGTATCCTCTGAAAGGATACCAGGGCGCGGTGGTGGCTCCCCAATCTCCTGCCGAACCGTTACCGGAGATCACGAGGGTGCGGGTACCGTAGTCGATGTTCCACGAGACCTCGTTCACCGAACCGTGTATGCTCTCCAGATAGAGGACACCGTCGGAACCGTAGAACTCCTTGGCGAAGATGGCGTAATCCCTCACGGGGATCCGTATATCGCCTTCCATGAGAGTCATTCCGAACAGACCCCTCATCCCAAGGTCCTTGAGACCCGCCCCCACACGGAGATGGTCCAACACATGGGTCACTACACTGTAACGTCCGGTGGATACCAGACTGTCGGGAAGGACCACGTCTGCGAGGTTGTAATATTTGTAGAACGCGAAGGAACCGAGATAGGTCACACCTTCTTCGACGACGAGACTGACGATATCCCAACGGTATGCGTACCAGGGAGTGGTCTTGGCGGTCCAGTCATATGTCTCGCCCGTACCGGAAAGGGTCATCTCGCCGGTGCTCAGATCGAGGTACCACGAGACGTCGTCACCGGCCATACCGTAGTCCTCCACGATGGCGTACACGACGGTATCGTGGTAGATCTTCGTCAACGGAGACCAGACATGGGCGTGATCGGCATCCCTGTAGTAACGATAGACGTGTTTAGGCTCTTCGAGGGACTCGCCGAAATTGACCGGAACGTCTACGACCTCACCGTTGTTGTAACAGATGGTCACATTGAAGGTAAGCTCCCCCTCGACGAACAATGCCTTGAAGGAGACATTGCTGGTAATGACCATCCTTTCGGTATATCCTTCCCATCCGATAAATGTAAAACCATCTTTTACAGGACTGAAAGCAGGAAGGACCAACGAAGTCCCGTAAGGAACCTCGAGGAGCACCTCCACATCGTCAAGGACCAGAGTGACGGTACAGACGTTCGAGACATAGACGGCATCGAAAACCACATCGTGTGCAGGCACAGTCATACCCTCAGTATATCCGTCCCATCCTACGAAGACCATCCCGTCCTTGTACAGGGCGGAAACCGCTCTGATCGGGGAACCGTAGTCCTGCATGGCCTTGACCAAGACCTCTCCGTCGACGAGGAAGACGACCTCGTAGGAATTCACCCTGTAATCTGCAATGAATGCAACGTCCATAGAAGGCATCCTGTCCCCTTCGGAGAATCCGATCCACGATGCAAAGGTGAATCCTTCCTTTGCAGGAGCTTGGGGAGCCACGATCTCCGACCCAGCTACACCGACGAAGGTATCCACTACGACACCGTCACAAATGAAGTAGGCGGAATACTCGACAGCGGGATACATTGCGTCTACCGACCCACCGACGAACGTCATACCGACCAGACCGGCGAGATCTGTTATGGGGGCTCCCTGTTGGTCGTGGAACACATGGTCAGGGAACGAATTGATGCTTGCATAGATCAGGTCATCAGGGAAAGATACCCTCAGAAGGGAAGTACATCCTTCGAAAACCTTGTCACTGTTGACATTGGCCCCCTTGGGGATCACAATTGATTCTAATGAAGAACATTTGGAAAAAGTACCGGACGAGATTTTTCCTATGGTCATGGGCATATCCACGGATACAAGCGAGGTACATCCCTTGAAAGCCCTCGGTGCGATATCATGGAGGGTGTCGGGGAAAGAAATCCCTGTAAGCCCCGTACATCCGTAGAATGCCTGGGTCCCGATCCAGGTAAGACCTTCGCCCATGAAGGTGATGGAAGTCACTGTGCTCCTTTCGAAGACGCTGTCACCTATGACGGACACAGTGGACGGGACACTGACTGTCGAAACGATGTGTGATTTCTGGAAAACACGGTCACCGATCTTCGTCACCGGCATCCCATTTAGTTCTGACGGAATAGTCACATCGCCACCCTCTCCGAAATAGCCGGTGATGATGGCAGAACCGTTCTCCACGGCATAGCTCCAATCGCCTTCGGTCTCCGCATCGGATGCGGGAACGACGACCACCATGAGCATGACGACCGCGAGCACGGCCATAAAAAGGACGTTGCGTAACGTCCACACATGGTTATAGAACGACAGAGAGGTGTTCTCCGTCGTCATTGTTCTGCTCTGCATGGCTTACGTTACGTCGACCACACTATAAATAATACTGTAAAAGGGAGAACGGTTTCGTACAATGCACATTCCTGTAGTCCGGCCTGAAAACCGACAGTATGCCCGATACCGCTAAGGGAAGAACCGAGTCACGAAAATCGTTAAACGTCCCATTACGACCCGACCGGCCTCGGGCCCGAATATCGGATAACACGACAATTTAGAGAGTTCAATTTTGCAAAAATAATATTGACATTCGAAACAGACCGTTCTGAATAAGGATCGGCATAGCCCCTGAATAGGAACTATGCCTGTTTGATATCACTCATTGGGAATTCAGAACCCAAGGGATTGATGGTGATAAAAAGGATTCAGGTCCACTTTACCATACGGCGAAGCGGACCCTGTCTTGGAAACGGATTCAATCGTCCTCGTCATCGTCTTCCGAAGGTTTGGGAAGCACCTTCACGAGTTTGAGAAGTCCTAGTATGACTATGCTCCAGACAACGAAGAACACTATTACCGCGAGTGCAGACCCACTGAAGTCCAGATCGGAACGGCTCAACTTGTCGAACTCGGGGATGTCCGCATAGTAGTACGCCCCCGCCCCGAAATCGAGACCGTCCACCAGACCGATCCCGTTGACCATGATGTACACCACGAGGGCGACAACACCTAATGACAAGGCGATCTTCACGATCTTCCCTACAGACATCTTCAAAGCTCCGGGATGGGGAAGAACGTTCCGGAAAGCAGGAACCATACGACCGCAAAGGTCAGTACGATGTTGAACGCCTGTCCGCAGACATACAGCTTAAGAGGTGCGCCCCCACTGAGCTTGTTACGGATCTCGCGGAAATTGGTCTCAAGCCCGATGCTCAGGAACGCAAGGATGAACGCCCAGTTCTTGTACTGGTCGAGGACCTTGTTGATCGAGTTGACGGTATCGATACCGAACATAGGCTGGACGAGGAACGATGCGACGATGGACGCGATGAAGAACCCGATGACGAACTTGGGGAAGCGTTTCCATATCTCGGAGACGCCTACCTTGGAACCGGTACCGTTGCCCTTTCCACGGGACGCGAAGAACACCGCCACGGCGAACGCTATGAAACCGATGAGGATGTTCTGGATCGTCTTCACGAGGACGGCGGCGGTCTGTGCCTCCTCCCCGAGGGCGGTACCTGCGACGGTGACCGCACCTGTGGAATCGATGGTTCCTCCGATAAGGGCACCTCCCATGATGGGACTGAGCCCGAGAAGGTCTATGACAATGGGTTCGAAGGCCATCATGAGGACGGTCGCGATGATGGATATGGACACCACAAGGGAAAGGTCGCTCTTCTTGATACCGCTTGCAGCCCCCGTTGCAATGGCCGCACTGGTCCCGCAGACACTGGTGGCCGCGGCCATGGTGATGACGGTGGCCTCGTCCTTCATCTTGAAGAAACGGGTTCCGAGGATCCACATGACTATTATGACGACAGGGGTGACACCCCAGGCGATACCGATACCGTAGAGACCGAAACTGACTATCTTCGAGAAAAGGACGGAGAACCCCATGACGACCAGACCCGTCTTGATGTACAGTTCGGTCTTTATGGCGGGTTTGATCCACTCGGGGGTTCCGACGGTGTTGGAGATGACAAGTCCCACGATGATGGCGAAGAACGCCCATTCGAGATATCTGTTCATCGTGTACTCGGCACTTATGATCCTTATCAGAAGGCCCAGTACGAAAAGTGCGAGGAAGGCGGGAACGTATTTCCGTATGTTCTCACGCATCAGACATACCGCTCCGACGAACAACACGCCGAACACCA
>JAKSHW010000078.1 GCA_024399195.1 archaeon
TCCCTGAAGAGGGGCTCGTGGGTCCTGGGGGTACAGGATGCGACGACGACCCTGTTGAGGTCGTGCTCGGAGATGAACCTGGAGATCTCGTCGAGGGTGTCCTGTGCACAGGCGTACTTGGACTCCTTTGCGACGACTACGTTGGGGAGGGACTTTGCGTACTCGGTAACCTCGGGGACGTTGACGATTCCACCGATGTTGATACCACAGTGGCAGACCCATACACCGACGCGAGGCTCTTTGCCAGCGACGTCTTTCTCGGGGGGATATGCCTTGGGTTTGCAGGGCTCGAACTCGGGGTCGTTGACGATGTAGGCTCCGGCCTTTGCTGCTGCACCGCTTGCCTCTGCGACAGAGGTGGGGATGTCCTTAGGAGCTGCGAACGCACCGGTCACGAAGATACCGGGCTTGGTGGTCTCCAGAGGGTTGAAAATGGAGGTCTTGGCGAATCCGTACTCGTTGAGCTCGATTCCGAGGACCTTTGCGAAGTCTTCTGCTCCCTCAGGGGCCTCGAGACCGATGGAAAGGACGACGAGGTCGTACTCTTTGGAGACTCCGTTGTTGTCTTTGTCGGTGTAGTTGACGGTGACCTTGTGGGTGACGGGGTCTTCCTCGACGTTGGAGACACGGGATCCCCTGTGGAGGTGGATTCCGTACTCGTCCTCGGCCCTGTGCATGTAGGCCTCGAACTCTTTACCGTAGGACCTGATATCCATGAAGAAGATGTCTTCGTCGACCTCTCCGTGCTCTTTGGTGATCATTGCCTGTTTGGTAGCGTACATACAGCAGACGGAGGAGCAGTAGGTCTTCCATTTCTTCTTGTGGGACCTGGAACCGCAGCACTGGATCCATGCGATGGACTGAGGTCCTTTGGTGGCCTCGTTGTGCTTGTCGGGGACTCCCCACTTGTCTTTGACGACGGTGGAGGGTATGGGGATGTGTCCGTCGAAGGGACCTGCTGCACCCATGAGCCTCTCGTACTCGAGGGCGGTGACGACGTTGGGGTAGCGTCCGTATCCGTACTCGGAGGCGGATTTGGCGTCCCAGACGCTGAAACCGGTGGCGGCGATGATGGATCCGACGGAAAGGGTGATGATCTCGTCCTTGTCGTCGTAGTGGATTGCCTGCTTACCGCAGACCTTGGCGCAGACACCGCACTTTCCGCTGAGAATCATCTTACAGGAAGTGGGGTCGATGAGGGCCTTACGGGGAACGGCCTGTGCGTGGGGGATGTAGATTGCCCTCCTGGTGGAAAGTCCGTACTCGAAGGGGTCGGAGAGTCCGCGGGTGGGACATTTTGCGATACAGTCACCGCAAGCGGTACAGGAGTTCTCGTCGACGTACCTTGCCTTCTTGTTGACCTTGACGGTGAAGTTACCGGCCTCTCCGGTGACCTCTACGACGTCAGCATAGGAGTACAGGGTGACGTTGGGGTGTCCTGCTGCATCCGCCATTTTAGGGGAAAGGATACAAGCGGAACAGTCGTTGGTAGGGAAGGTTTTGTCGAGACGGCACATCGTTCCACCGATGGTGGGCAGGGTGTCCACCATGTAGACATGGATGTTCCTGTCTGCAAGATCCAGGGCAGCCTGGATACCGGCGATACCTCCGCCGATTACAAGTGCAGATTTAGTTGTCATACTAATGCCTCTGTTTCCCAACATAAGTTGGAATACAAATGTGCATGGACGTGATTATTAAAACCCTTATTAAGAAATGATTAAATAGTCTCGTGATATGTAATAAACCGTCTTAGGGTCATAAATTAGTAATGCCCTAAAACGTACATTTTTTGTAATTCGTTTTTGATAGCCAGTATTTTTCAAGTACCTGAAAAACATATTTCATAAAACGCTAATACAACGTTTTTTCAAGTAATTGGAGAACATACGAAATTTAAAATAAATATGCATCCAATGTCATTTAAAATCTTTTTGAAACGACTATCCCAAAAAAGCGAATTTTATATACAATCCCAATTAGGACTACCTTAATAAAAACTACTGGCTATCGGAATCCCCCATGGTTATAATATGCATTTCCGGAACTATAGGCCTGTATGGTCGTATCCGCCCTCCGAACTACCGTTAAAGCATGTGTTTTCCGACAGGAGCTAACGTAAATACTCGGAAGGGTTCGGGGAACATGTTATGACCGTAAAATCGAAACGTGGAAGACGCAGATACATAGCATTCGACATGTCGTACAGCACCGACAAGGCGACCGTCGTCTCCCGCATTCCCGGCGGAAAAAGGTTCAACGTCATCCAATGCGAGGACGGCATGGCCATCGTCAGATGCTCCCCTTCGGAGATCGACGAATGCATCTCGGCGGTCAAAACGTGTGACAGAAATGCAGAGCCCGTACGTGTTTCAGGTACTCTGCGCACCCTTCGCGACAGATACTCGACCTTGAAAGAGACCAAACCCGAAAAGCCGCAGAGGCACAGGGCCCAGGAGCAGCCCAGAAACCCCCAGGGACGCTCCGACTAACCCATAAATACTCTATCGCCATCCCTTGTTTTAAGAGGGATTAAAGAAATGCAACCAGGACAAATGGCATATGATCGGGGAATAACCGTTTTCTCCCCCGACGGAAGGCTGTTCCAGGTAGAATATGCCCGTGAGGCCGTTAAAAAAGGAACGACCACCATCGGCATCAAGTTCAAGGACGGCGTCATTCTGGTGGTCGACAAGAGGGTCTCCAGCAAACTAGTGGAGCCCGGGTCGATTGAAAAGATTTACGACATCGACGAGTTCATCGGATGCGCCAGCTCCGGTCTCGTGGCGGATGCCAGGATCCTGGTGGACAACGCCAGGAAAGAAGCCCAGATCCACAAGGTCAACTACGGTGAGAACATCGCCGTCGAGATGCTGACCAAGAAGGTCTGCGACTACGAACAGAACTACACCCAGTACGGTGGGGCAAGACCCTTCGGTACCGCACTTCTCATCGCGGGAACCGACGACCTCGGAACCCATCTCTTCGAGACCGACCCCTCCGGAGCGCTCATCGCATACAAAGCGACCTGCATCGGAACCGGACGCCCCGTCGTCATGGACATCCTCGAGAAGGAGTTCGAGGACGAGATGAGCTACGAGGACGCACTCAAGCTCGGACTCAAGGCCCTTTCCACCGCAGTGGAGGAGAAGCTCAGATCGGAGTCCATCGAGATCGGTGTCGTTAAGACCGATGCCAAGTTCAAGAGGCTCTCCGACGAGGACAAGGCGGCCGCCATCGCCAAGCTCGAGGAAGACAAACCTGCCAAGACCAAAAAGGCAAGTGCCTGAAGGCGGTTGAATTGGTAGATCTCGACGATGCGATAGTCGCAAGGCTGGAGAGCCACGGCGAAAGGTTCGAGATCCTCCTCGACCCTGCCGCGATGGATTCCATCAAGCAGGGCAAGGAGGTCGACCTCTCCGAATACCTCGCGGTCGAGGACGTGTTCAAAGACGCCCGTAAGGGTACCCGTCCCGCCGAAGCTAAGATAAAAGAGGTGTTCGAGACCGATGATATCGTCGCCATAGCGAAGCATATCATCACGAAGGGCGAGGTGCAGATGACCGCGGAGCAGCGTAAAGAACTGCTCGAGAGCAAAAGACGCAGGATCATCACCTACATCGCCGCCAACGCCATCAACCCCCAGACCAAGCTCCCCCATCCTCCGATAAGGATAGAGAACGCATTGGAAGAGGCGAAGTTCCACGTAGACCCCGTAAAACCGTTCGACAAGGAGATCGAGGAAGCGATGAAGCTCCTCAGACCCCTCCTCCCCATCAAGTTCGAGAAGGCGAAGATCGCCATCAAGATCAACGGGGACGACTACGGACGCTGCTACGACGACCTGATCAAATACGGCATGGTGGAAAAGGAGGAATGGGCCAAGGACGGCTCATGGATAGGGCTCATGGAGATCCCTGCAGGACTCACCACCGAACTGACCGACAAGCTCAGGAACAAGACCAAGGGAACCGCTTCGGTCAAGATCATCAATTCTTGAATATTACATTCGTTTGTGATAAAATGGAAAAAAGAAATGCCAAAAGGACCCGCGAGATTGTGGTCCCCGGTGACATCCTGGCGGATGCGAGCGACTACCGCGCCGGAGACAACACCTACGAGCTCGACGGCAAGATCCGCGCCAACGTCATGGGTATCAAAAACTACAGAGACGACGTGGTCGGAGTCATCCCCATGGGCGGATTCTACATGCCCGTGACCGGAGACACCGTTATCGGAATCATCAACGATGTCGGACCTTCCAACTGGATGCTCGACATCAACGCCCCCTACCCCGCACCCCTGCACGTCAGCGAGGTGCCTTGGAAAGTAGAGTTCGGAGACACCTCCAGGTTCCTCACCGTAGGCGACGTGGTGCTCCTCAAAGTCCTCATGGTCGACGAGAGCAAGAAGATCCAGGTCACCATGAAGGATTCCGGCCTCAGGAAGATCGAGGGCGGACAGCTTGTAGAGATCTCCCACACCAAGATCTCCAGGGTCATCGGTAAAAGCGGTACCATGATCCAGATGCTTAAGAACATGACCGATTGCCGCATATTCGTCGGTCAGAACGGTAGGATTTGGATCGACGGAGACGCGGAGAACGTCGAGGTCGCGGCCGAAGCTATCAGGATCATCGAGGCGGAGACCCGTTCCGCCAACCTTTCCGACAGAGTGAAAGCGTTTATCGGGAAAAAGCTCCCCCAGGCGGACGACTACGCGGAGGAAGACGAATGAGCGGACATACAGACATGGTATTGGTTAACGAAGAGGGCATCAGGATCGACGGCCGTAAAGTCGACGAGAAAAGGAACATCAAGATCGAGGCAGGCGTGCTCAAGAACGCCAGCGGTTCCTGCTACCTCGAGATCGGAAAGAACAAGGTCCTCTGCGCCGTCTACGGCCCCAGGGAATGCAGGCCCAGACACCTCCAGAACCCCACCAAGGCCATCATCCAGTGCAAATACAACATGCAGGCCTACTCCGTGACCGACAGGAAGAGACCCGGAACCGACAGGAGGTCCGTCGAGATCTCCAAGCTCATCTCCGAGGCCCTCGAGGCCGTCGTCCAGACCGAGCTCTACCCCCGTGCCTCCATCGACATATACATCGAGATCCTCCAGGCCAACGCCGGTACCCGCTGCGCAGGTCTCACCGCCGCATCCGTCGCACTCGCCGACGCAGGTATCCCCATGAGGGACCTCGTACCCGCCATCGCATGCGGTAAGGCGGACGGAAACGTCCTCCTCGACCTCAACAAGGAAGAGGACAACTACGGACAGGCCGATGTGCCCATCGCCATCGTCCCCTCCACCGACGAGATCGTCCTCCTCCAGATGGACGGTAACATGACCAGGGAAGAGCTCGACCACGGACTCGACATGGCTTTCAAGGCCGCACACGAGGTGTACGACGTCCAGAGGGCCGCCCTGAAGAAACGCTACTCCGACATCTCCAAGAAAGAAGGTGATTCCGTTGAGTAACTACGTAATTTCACAGATCAAGAGAGACCACCTCATGAACCTCCTCTCCGACGGAAGGAGAGAGGACGGAAGGCAGCTCGACGAGGTCAGGAAGATCCAGGTCGAGACCGGTGTCATCGAGTCCGCAGAGGGATCCGCAAGGGTCAAGCTCGGAGAGACCGAGGTCATGGCAGGTATCAAGATCATCCCCGGTACCCCCTATCCCGACGCACCCGGAGACGGAGTGCTCACCACCGGTGCGGAGCTCATCCCCCTTGCACACGAGTCCTTCGAACCCGGACCTCCCAGCGAGGACGCCATCGAGCTCGCACGTGTCGTAGACCGTGGAATCCGTGAGTCCGGAATGGTCGATGTCAAGAAACTCTGCATCACCGAGGGCGAAGAGATCTGGATGGTCTTCATCGATATCTACGCACTCAACTACGATGGAAACCTGTTCGACGCATGCAACCTTGCGGCCGTATGTGCACTCAAGAGCGCCATCGTCCCCTGGAAACAATACGGTAAAGGCGAGGAGGACCTCCCCATGCCTGTTACCTGCACGCCTATTTCCGTAACCGAATGCAAAATAGGCAATGATTTAATAGTAGACCCTAATTTCAACGAGGAAGCTATCTCCACGGCCCGCCTGACCGTCACCACCGATGACATCGGAAACTTCAGGGCCATGCAGAAAGGCGGAAAGGGATCGATCACCCGCGGTGACCTTTCCCTCTGCCTGGACAGAGCCGTTGAGATCGGTAAACAGATCAGAAAAATTATTGGGTGATTAAAAATGTCCAAAAGAACAGCCAAAGCAGGAACCGCAGGAAGGTTCGGAGCCAGGTACGGAGTCGTTGTAAGGAACAGGGTCAAGGCAATCGAGGCCCACCAGAAGCAGAGGCACGAGTGCCCCGTCTGCCACCACATCTCTGTCAAGAGGGTCTCCGCCGGTATTTGGGAATGCAGCCGCTGCGGTGACAAATTCGCCGCTGCCGCCTACAGCCCCAAGACCAAGAGGGCTAACGAGCAGTAAACCCATCGGTGGTTCAGATGTACAGATGCGCAAAGTGCGGTGAGTCCAACAGGGCAATCTCCAACATTGGACTCCAGTGCGACAAATGTGGCTCCAGGATCTTCGTTAAGGAAAGGCCTAACATCAGAAAGGTCCTGAAGTCCGATTGAAATGCCGACAGCTGTCCTGAAAATTACCAGCGGCTGTGCCGAGGGAGCGGTCACTGCGATCGAACCCGAGGTACGCCGCGACCTCACCAGGACCCATGCAGAGATACGCATGGACGGGGATTCCGCCATTCTTTCTATAGAATCCTCCGACACTTCCGCCATGAGGGCGGCCTTGAACTCGTATCTCGAGTGCATCGTCATCACTGAGAACATCGAAAAGATCACGAAGGGAACAAAATGAACGGAATGAGCCCCCAGCTCCAGAACCAGATTACTCAGTACCAGCAGGTTCAGCAGCAGCTTCAGAACACGACCGCTCAGAAAATGCAGATGCAGACCCAGCTCAGGGAAATGCAGAGAACTGTAGAAGAGCTCGGAAAAGCTACCGGCGACGTCTACAAAAACGTCGGTTCCCTGCTGATCAAAGTCGACGACAAGGCTTCCCTTACCGCCGACCTCGAGGAGAGCATCGAGACCATGGAGATCAGGGTCAAAGGCCTTGAGAGACAGGAGACCAGCCTCCGCGAGAAATACGAGGTTCTTCAGGATACCATCAACAGGGCCATGGGAAACGCACCTGCCCCCAGGCCTGCACCTCAGTCCGACGACGAGGAAGAAGACTAAACATTTCATCGGGTACCGGAGTTTTTTCCGATACCCGCTACTTATTTTATTTCCAGCGTGCATTACGCACCATGAAAGCCTTGACTATCGAAAACGTACACAAGGTGTACGGTGATCGTGAAGCCGTCAAAGGTTTGAACTTCGATATCGAGGAGGGAGAGGTGTTCGGCCTTATCGGTCCGAACGGTGCCGGAAAGACCACCACACTGAGGATGATCTGCACCCTTCTCAGCCTCACATCGGGCGACATAAAGGTCTGTGGGCACAGTGTGACCACCGAACCCGAAGAGGTCCGCAAGATCATCAGCTACCTGCCTGAGGATGCGGGAGCATACAAGGATCTGACCGGACGTGCATATCTCAAGTTCATGGCCGCGTTTTTCGCCGACGGCAAGGAATGTGAAAAGATGGTGGAAGAAGCCATCGTCCACTCTAAACTAGGGGACAGGATAGACTCCAAGGTATCCACCTACAGCAAGGGTATGACCAGAAGGCTCCTCATCTCAAGGGCATTGATGTCATCTCCCAAACTGGCCGTCATGGACGAGATCACTTCGGGATTGGACGTCATGAGCGCCTACGAGATCAGAGAGATCGTCAAAGGTCTGACCAAGAAAGGTGTGACCGTCCTCATCTCCAGCCACAACATGTTCGAGGTCGAAAGCCTGTGCGACAGGGTCGCTATGATCAACCACGGTAACCTTGTACTGTGCGGAACCCCTGACGAGCTCAAAGAGAAGTTCGATGCGAAGAACCTCGAGGAAGTATTCGTAAAGGCGGTGAAGGAATGAACCATCTTCTCAACGTCACCAAGAAAGAGCTCAAGGAGCTGATGACCCCCGGGACCATCGCTTCCATCCTCGTGATAGTAATCATGCTGTCCGCCATAGGTTCCATGATGAGTGCAAACGAGGAGTCCACCAGTGCTCCTCAAAAGATCGGTATAGTCTATGACGGAGACATATCCGATGTCATATTCAAGTCCGGCGAGAACGTAGCCACCGTCGAAAGCATGGTCATCGCAGCATACATGTCCCTGTACGGTACCGATGTGGACCCTTCCAAGTTCATCACATATCTCGATGCGGCCTACGGTGACGACAAGGCGATCATCGATGAAATGGGTTCCAAACACCTTTCAGTAACTGTCACCATCCCTATTTCGATAGCGGATAACATCGAGAACAAACAGCGCACCGTGATGTCCTCCTACTACATCTACAAGGACGGAGGTCTCACCAGCACCGTCACCTCTGCGTACGGAAGCACCCTCGTATCCTACATGACCTCCTATCTCACCACCCTGTTGGTCTACGATATGACCGGTGACGATAAGGAGACCGCGTTCGTGGAGTCTCCCCTCGGAAACATCTCCCACACCTCCATCAACGGAGAGATCTATGAGAAGGTCACACCCTACGAGATCTTCAGCTCCATGATGGGTCAGAAGATGATGGTCCCCATCATCGTCATGATCGTCATCGTCATGGTCGGAAGCATAGTCATCTCGTCCATGGGAAGCGAGAAGGAGAACAAGACCCTCGAGACCTTGCTCACAATGCCAATCAGAAGGACCACGATCGTCAGTGGAAAACTATTGTCCGCCGCGATAATGGGTCTCGTGTACGGAGTCTGCTACCTCTTCGGCATGATGTTCTATTCCAACGGACTTACAAGCGGTATCGGATCCACCGTCGATCTGGGAAAATACGGTCTGGCGATGTCGCCTACCGATTGGATCATCCTCATGGTCCTCATGTTCCTGTCTATCTTCAGTGCACTCGGAATCTGCATGATCCTCGGTGCCTTCACCAAGAACTATAAGATGGCACAGACCATGACCATGCCTATCAGCGGATTGGCCATCCTCCCCATGCTCGTGTTCATGTTCAGCAGCTGGGACAGCCTTCCCGGGATCATCCAGGGACTGATGTTCGCCATCCCCTTCACACACCCCATGATGGGAATGGACAATCTGATGTACG
>JAKSHW010000079.1 GCA_024399195.1 archaeon
GCTTGTCAGAAAATGCAATCCACACGAATTGCACTAGGACCAACCTGTTCAATGTGAAGAAAGACACCCGTTTGCGTGAGATCGATTTCCTGTTATCAAGTAAAGGTTCCTTGGTACCGATAGAAGTGAAATCCTCCTATTCCAAACGCCACTCGTCGTTGGACACGTTCATGGACACCCACAGAGACCTGGTAAAATCCGCGTATGTGATCCATACGGGGAGTCTTGAAGTGGACGGGAATATAACCTATCTCCCGATATACATGACCCAGTTCCTCTGAGGGCCCAAGGAGTCCCGTCATCCCTTCCCTGCACCGATCCTTCCCTTCAGGACCTCCTCATACTCGCATGCCTTGCAGCGTTTTCCGTTGCACGGCTCCCCACAGAAACAGAACTTCACCTCATGGGGGGATGCGGGCGTGATCAGGGGCCTGAGCTTGTCGTAGGTGGACACGATACTGTACTTCGTACCGGGGGAGCGGTCCTCCAGACCGTCCACGACGTCACGGTACTCGTTGCGGAGGGCTTCCTTCCAATAGGGGCATTCCCCGTCCCAGAACGGTATGCCCGCGACCAATGCGTAAAGAAGGGATTCCTTCTCAGGGACCATCCTGAGCGGATAGAAACGGGGGATCAGGCCGGGACGTATGTTGGTATGGGGGCCGAGACGTGCAAGACGGTCTATATCCCCCCTCACCAGGTTCATCATGACCGACTGTGCCACATCGTCGAGATTGTGGCCTGTCGCAAGGTATTTCGCACCGACCTTGCGTGCCTCGTCGTTCATGAGCTTGCGTCTGAACACTCCGCAATAGGTGCAGGGGCTGCTGCTCCCGGACACAGGAGCGATGTCGTCCATGGGCAGGTCCATTTCGGCGAAGGACCTTTCCCTGTATTCTATGCCGTTGTCGGAACAGTATTTCCTGACGATGTCGAGGCTCGGAGGACGGTATCCCTCGATCCCCTCGTCGATGGAGATGCACACGACCCTGATCCCGTTCCTCTCGTTGAACAAGGAGTGTAGAATGCTAAGGGTGACCATGCTGTCCTTTCCGCCGGACACGGCCACACCCACGGTATCACCTTTGAACAGGTCCACCTCCTTCCTGATCTCCTTCTTGACCCTTTTGACGAAATAGTCCTTGAAATGGTCGGCACACAGATGCGATCCGTTGTACCTCACGAAGGTCACGGACTCGTTGTTGCAGAGATCGCATTTCACAGACGTTCCTCCGGGGATTCGGAGTCCAATTTGGACTCTATGACGGCGGCAAGCTCCTTGGGAGGGATGTTCTGTATGGAGATATGGGTGGCCCTTCCGCCGTTGACCTCCCTTTTCACCTCGGTCACGATAAACCCGTCGCGTTCCAATCCCTGTAGGTAGGAATAGAACTGGGTATGTTTCTTTGCGATGTAGTCGTACTCCTCGCAGACGACCGCATATGTCTTCTCCGCGTTCTTCATCGGAATCGTGAGATTGTCCTTCATGGCCCTGCACACCGCCAGAAGTACCAGTTTACGGTTGGTGTCAAGACCGTCTATCTTCGACTCGGACGCATCGCTGTATATGGACGCCCCTGCAGTGCGGACGTCGTCCAGGGTTATGCATCCTTCGGAACCGTCCTCCGCCCTCAGGGAGGCCTTTTCCAGGACTTCTATGGCGAGCCTTGCGTCTCCGTACTCCTCCGCGAACTTCGCTATAAGTTCGGAGCACCCGTCGGACAGGACCCCGTCCTCCAACGCGAGGGACGCCCTGAACTCCACGATCTCCTTCAGTTCCTGGAATGAGTACCTGTCGAAGGTCACCAGGTTCGTACGTTTGAACGTGGACAGGGACGCTTCGTCCACCAGGCCGTTCAGTGGCACCTGGGAGATGAGGATCAGGGACAGGGAGGCGTTACCCACCATGTCGTCCGAGAACCTGGTCAGCTGGTAGATCAGGTTCTTGCTGTTATTCTTCAACAAGACGTCCGCCTCGTCGAGGACTATGACGTAAGGGGCGTCCTCGGTGACTATGTGCCTCTTGATCGATGCGAGCAGCTCCTCCGAGGAGAAACCGCGGTCGGGGAAACCTCTGTCGAAGTTCCTCATGATGTCCAGGATCACCGCGTACTCGGTGTTCCGGAGACGGCAGTTGATGTACTGGTAGGTGATCCTACGGTTGTTCTGGGAGAAATATTCCGCCATATCCATGCAGAAACGCTTGGCGGTGACGGTCTTACCGGAACCGACACCTCCGACGAGTATGGCGTTGCAGGGTCTCCCGTCCAAGGCCAAGGGCTTGAAGATATGCTCCAGGTTCTTCATCTGCCTGTCCCTGCAGACCAAAGTCTCGGGAACATAGTCGAAGGACAGCTTGCGTCCGTCCTTGATCACACGGGAGTTCCTGTCGAACATGTCAGTTCCTGCTGAAACGGGTGAATCCGGCGGCCCCGAACACCTCGATACCGTGCTTCTCCCACTCGTCGCAGATGAGGTTGATACCGAGGGAGTCGGAGGACATGTGTCCGGACACTATGACGTTCATATGGCATTTCCTACAGGCCTCGATGGAGCTGTTGGGGAAGTGCATACCGATGACGGTGCCCACCCCCGCCTTGGCGAGCTCCTCGTACATCGCATCGGGGGCGGAGGTACCTCCGGTCATCTTTGCAATGACCTTGCCGCAACGGGACTCCTTATTACCCACTATGATACGAGGCGGGTCGTTGAGCTTGGTGGCGTGCTTGAACTCGGGTTCCTCCATCAGCATCTTGACGACATCGTCGAGGTATTTGGGTTCGGTCTCCTCGATCCTGGTCTCCAGATACCTCTGCACCATGTTGTCGGCGGCGGAGTGCACGTTGAAAAAAGGTATCCCCAGGAGCCTTGCGGAGTCCGCGGCCTGGTTGAAGTTGGATCCCATGACGTTGTAGAGGACGTCGTCCATACGGGGCTTCATAAGGGCCTCTGTGACGTTGATGGGGACGCCGTACCTGCTGAACATGTCGGTCTGCATCCACATCACCTTGGGGAACGGATTGCGGGACTTCCCGGTGGGATGGTGTGCGACCACCGCATCGATCCTCTGTCCTTTCTCCTTCAGACGGTCGGCGAGGAGCATCTCACCGACGGTTATGTCGACACCCCACATGAGGCGTTCGGCGTCCAGGTCCTTTGCAATATCCTCGCCCCATGCGAAACGGCAGTCGTAATAGGGGTTCCAGAGACTTTCGGTATCGAAATACTCCTTCTCGTCGGAGGACAGTGCGTCATACGCCTTCTTGGCCTTGCTCAGTACGAGTTCCACTTCCTCCTTGGGGCGGGGGTCGTTCTTCATACCTGTCTCTATGGCAAGCCTGTAAGCGTCATAGATCTTCATGGTGACCCCGATAGCCGAACCATCATAAAACAATGACCCATGGCACCGATGACCGTCCGACAACACCGAAATATAGAACGGAGTCCATTCCTCGCACGTTTACATGAAATTTCCTTCCAATCTCTACAATTCAGACGAGATCGTACAGGAGATAGTCCCTAGATTTGCGAGCAAGGTACTTCCCATCGCACTGAGGGTGATGGCGGTCCTACTGTGTGCGTACGGCGTCTACGAACTCTATTCCCTGGCGATCGACAATATGAATTTCTACTGGTTCAGACCCTTGGAAGCGTTGGCATTCATCGTGTGTGGTTCCATGATCCTGCTTGACAGGCGCAGGAAATACGTCCGTTCGGTGGGATTCTACGCCATTGCCATGGGTATCAGCAGGGTGCTGTCGTCCCTGCCGTACATGCAGGACATAGACGACATAGGCGAGATGTTCTTCATCGAAGAGCTCATAGCAAGGGGTTTCCCGGTGGCGATAGTCGGAGTGGTGTTCCTGGCCATCGGTATGAACACGCTCCTGTCCGGAGCTATGTTCCTGACCGGTACCGCCAGAGGAAAGCACTCGATGCAGATCTCCGCCGTCGTGATGAGCCTGCTGTATATCGAGATGATAGTCTTCCTGCTGAAATCAGGATATCCATACGACTACCTTCTCGAATACGAAACCTTCGTCTTCATCCGCATCCTGATGTACTTCTTCCTGGTATGGCTCCTGGACACACGTGAAATAAGGTACGGTGACAAGGTCAGCAAACATTTCCAGTTCATGTCCGCCATAGACAACACCTACCGTTCGAGGGACGTCCTGTCGATATCGGAGGAGGATGCGTCCGTACTGTGTGCGGGACCGTCGTCGGACGGATGGTACACGTTGGACGACGGAGGACCGGTGGAGAAGGAGTTCAGGTTCACCTCCACCAGCATCGCCGGGGACACGTTCGTGACGGTACAGAAATGGAAGGGTTCCGACAGACTGTATTTCATGCTGAGTGCCTACGATTCGGGGACCGTCGTATATGCGGACAGGTTCTCCATAGACAAGGTGTTCCTGAACGGGCCCGACATGGCCGGCAGTGACACCGTGAGAATGCTCGGTCCCGAGAAACTGTACGTGCAGATCGGCATATCCCGTCCCGAACCGGAGGTGGAATGATGGACCTCAAAGCGCTCAAGGACGATATGGACCTGCCACACATCATACTGATCGTCAACACCGCACGTGTGATCAGCGCCATACTTTCGATCCTGTACTACTTCTTCGTGGGGGTCAGGACCAGTGATATACAAAACGCCGCCGCCTCTTTCGTGCTGATAGTGTTCCTGACCATATCGTCGATTTACTACAAGAACCCCAAACTGTCCGTGACCATCATGCTGGTAGGAACGTTCGTGGCCCATGTCGCGGGATACGTACGTGACCCCATATCGGACGAACTGTTCTACGAGATCGTCCTTGCCAACTTCCTGACCCTATTCGAAGGTATCTGTATCGTCGGACTCCTGTTGAAGGTGAAACACAACATCACCCGTCTGATGATGATCCATATCGCATACCTCCTCCTGTTCCTATGGCAGTGTGCGACCTACAACGCCCTCGGATACGTCGAGGTGAAGGCCAGGATCTACTTCCTGGAAAACCTCGACCTCTTCATATCCCAGGTGGGCCTGATCTACCTGCTGTCCAGAAGCGACGTCCGCGACCCGACGGTATGGGAGGACTTCAGCCGCCACCTTGTAAGGGTGGAAAGCTCCTACATCATCCCCAGCGACGCGTACATGCCCGAGGAATACCTGACCATGCTGGAGGACAAGGACCGTTCCACCTGGATAAAACGCGACGGAAACCCCATCGACTACGAGAACAACGCGTACATCTTCGGAAAACGCAAGGTCTGGAACATGAGCCTGTTCCAATGGGCGGGGGAGGACTTCGTCAGATGCGTCATATCACCCGACAACAACTCCAACGGTTCCTGGGGTTTCAGGATGGAGGTCATGCACATCCACAGGACCGTGAAGGACGGAAGGAAGATGGTGAGGATATACGGTCTCGAAGGAAGGTTCATAGACCTGTGGACCGAACCCGTACCCAGGGACGAGGAAGGCATTAGGAACAAAGTGTCCAATTTCCTGGACGATATGGAACGTTGAGGTGCGATTGGTTTATGTCTAATCAGAGATATTGGCGGACGGTGTTCGAATGAACGAGATCTGGACAGAGAAATACAGGCCCAGGATGTTGGACGACGTCGTGGGACAGAAGAACGTGACGGCTAGGCTTAAAGGATACGTCGAGGCGAGGAACATATCCCACCTCATGTTCACCGGAACCCCCGGTACCGGAAAGACCACCTGCGCTCTCGCTCTCGCCAGAGAGATGTTCGGAGAAAGCTGGAGAGGTAACTTCATAGAGCTCAACGCCTCCGACGACAGAGGTATCGAGACCGTAAGAGGCAAGATCAAGGACTTTGCCCGTGTGGCCCCCGTGGACGGTGCCGAATTCAAGATAATCTTCCTCGACGAGGCGGACGCCCTGACCAACGACGCACAGGGTGCTCTCAGAAGGACCATGGAGAAATACTCCAAGACCTGCCGTTTTATCCTCTCCTGCAACTATTCATCGAAGATCATCGACCCTATCCAGTCCAGGTGTGCCGTGTTCAGGTTCAGACCCCTCACCGAGGAGGACGTCAAGGAATTCCTCACCAAAATCTCCGAGAAAGAGAGCCTCGAGTTGGAGGACGGAGCATTGGACGTGCTCGTGTACGTCTGTGGCGGAGACATGAGGAAAGCGGTGAACACCCTTCAGACCGCCGCATCGGTCGGCGGACCCATCACCCCCGATACCATCTCCAAGGTCGCAGGCAACGCCAACGAGGAGGATATCAAAGCAATCATGACCACCGCCCTGGAAGGACATTTCACCGAGGCCAGCAACATGCTCGACAAGGTCATGATCGACTACGGACTCTCCGGCCAGGATGTCATCCGCCTGTTCCACAAATCGATATTCAAACTAGGTCTCGAGACCAGGGACAAGGTCAGGCTCATCGACAAGACCGGTGAGATCGAGTTCCGTATAATCGAAGGAAGCAACGAGAAGATCCAGCTCGAAGCCCTCCTCGCATATCTCGTACTTGCCGGTGGAAAGGCCTGAAAACAATCCAAAAACCCTTGGGGACCGGGTTCCCCGAGGTCTTTACAATTATTCACTAATGACTAAAATACGTCAATCGACGTACAATAAAAATCCAAGAGAGCTGTCTTCCTGATTTTTCTATATATAATATGTATATTAGGGAAACCGTCAAAAACGGACGGTTCCCCATTTGGAGTTTCAATATCTATTGTCGAATATCCTGTTGGTCTTCTTCTCGCTTCTGGGAAGATCGCCGATACGGACCGCCTTGGGGATGATGGCGGGACCCACGACCGCCCTGAACCTCGCGAGGACCTCCTGCTCGACCTCGAGATACTTCTCAGGAGGCACATCGGTCTCGAAGAAGAGGGTGAGCTGGTCCTTACCGTTGACATGGTCGATCATGACCTGGTATTCGCTGCTTGCATCGGGCACGGCCGCAAGGACCTCGTCGAACTGTGCGGGGAACATGTTGACACCTTTGACCTTGACGAGGTCGTCGGTCCTTCCGGTGATGATGTCGATACGGGGATAGTGGGAACCACAGGGACAGTTTCCAGGAATGATACGGGTAAGGTCATGGGTACGGTACCTGATAAGAGGGGCTCCTTCCTTCCTGAGTGTGGTGATGACGAGCTCTCCCACGGTTCCGTCGGGAAGCACCTCTCCGGTGACGGGATCGATGATCTCGAAATAGAGGTAATCGTCCCACACGTGGATACCGTTCTCGTAACTGCAGCTTATTCCGATACCGGGGCCGTAGATCTCGGTGAGACCGTAGATGTCGTAGAGTTCCACACCGAGGGTGTTGGCGATCCTCTTACGCATCTTGTCTCCCCACCTCTCGGAACCGATGACCCCTTTCTTCAGGTGGATCTGGTCCTTGAGCCCCTTGGCCTCGATCTGCTCGGCGAGAAGGAGAGCGTAAGAGGAGGTGGAACAGAGGACGGTGCTCTTGAGGTCCTGCATCATCTTCAACTGTTTCTCGGTGTTTCCAGGACCCATGGGGACTGCCATGGCACCGAGCCTCTCGGTACCTGCCTGGAAGCCGATACCTGCGGTCCAGAGACCGTATCCGGGGGTGATCTGTATACGGTCCTTGTTGGTGATACCTGCGAGCCTGTAGCAACGCTCGAACATGATCGCCCAATCCTCCACATCCTTCTTGGTGTAGGGAATGACGACAGGGGTCCCGGTGGTTCCAGACGAGGAGTGGATCCTCACGATCTCGGACTCGGGGACGGCCATCAGACCGAGGGGGTATGCCTCTCTGAGGTCTCCTTTGTCGGTGAAGGGGAGCTTCTCAAAATCCTCCTGGGTCCTGATGGTGGACAGGTCTATGCCTTCGAACTTCTTCTTATAGAACTGACTGCGGTCCTTCAGATCTGTGAACATATGAAGGATGTCCCTCAGTTGGGATTCGTTCATGATCATATTATCGACGGTACACTGTACAAGTACCCTATATAGATGTTGAGGAAAATTCTTTGATGTATAGATTTATACATCAAATGAAAGGAGGCTTGGAAAGAATGTCCTTCGCTTCCAGGTTTCCCCTTATCGAGGCCTTGGAAAACCATTTCCTGGCGTTGTTGATGCTTTTGACCATCCCTTCACCGGAAAGGGACATCTTACCCAACATGCAACAGGCGTCCGCATCCCCTTCGTTGGCGGCCTTGGTGAGGACCTTGGCGGCACCGTTGACGTCCTTGCGGGTACCTCTGCCTTCGACCATCATGGAAGCCATACGGACGATGGCCTTGGGATAACCGACCTCGGAACAGCGTCTGTAGAACCCGAAGGCCTTCTCACTGTCGACGGACACCCCTCTGCCTTCCTCGTAGATGACGCCGAGACGGTAGCAGGCGGGTACGCTTCCCCCTTCCATGGCCTTGGTGTACCAATGGACCGCCTTGTCCCAATCCTGTTCGACACCGAGCCCGTCGGAATACATGTGGGCGAGGTTGAACATGGAGATCACGTATCCCTGCTCGGCCGAATGCGTGTAGAGACGGATGGCCTCCTCGAGGTTGGCATTGGTACCTTCCGCATGGA
This sequence comes from archaeon, assembly GCA_024399195.1. Lineage (GTDB taxonomy): Archaea > Thermoplasmatota > Thermoplasmata > Methanomassiliicoccales > Methanomethylophilaceae > Methanomethylophilus. The sequence continues at coordinate 8,565 of JAKSHW010000079.1, forward strand.
CGAGCATATGGGCGGCGTTGCACTCACCCTCGGGATCGCCCTGTTCGGCGGCAAGGTCGAACCAGATGAACGCACGGTTGAGGTCCTTCTCGGTACCGTCGCCGGTGTAGTAGATGTAACCCATGGCGTTCTGGGCCCCAGGGTCCCCTGCGGACGCACGTTCCAACACCTCCTTGAACCCCATTACCTCACGACCTTCTGAGTGGACCTGACGAATATCTCGGGATGGTCCATGAACCTGCTCAGCTCATAATATCCTACGAGGTTACCCGCCGCGGCGGCCATGGCGTAGTACTTGGTGGCCTCCTCATCGTTATGGTTCCTTCCACGACCGGTCTCGTAGCTCTTTCCAAGAAGGAGCTGTGCCTCCGTGGAACCGCTGAGGGACGCACGGGTGAGGAAATCGAACGCAAGGGG
>JAKSHW010000008.1 GCA_024399195.1 archaeon
GCTCACAGGCCTTGTGGAAAAAGGTCCCTCCGGGGCCTGATTCCGGATTACCGCACAAAGCGGAAATTCGGCTCGTTTGTGCGTTGAGCCTGAAATTTTAAATAATAAAATCAAAATTTAAAACCAACCATGTTAGTTGCCATGGTTGGAAAGAATAATATGAGCAAAATCAAAGAATTATCGGTTATACTGCTCATAACCGCAATTATAATGCCCACCGTATGTCCATGGGACGTATCTGGGGGAGTATCCGAAATTGAGCTGGACACATTATCTGAATCAAACACTGTTTTTATTTCAGATTCAATTGGAATGATTGAATTGGATAGGTCATTTGAAGACGTCATCAATGAAAAATTGATATCGGGACGTCCTATGGTTTCGATAGGCAGTTTAAATGATTTGGGAACAGACGTATGTTTGATAAGGCCTTCTGTTTCCTGTGATGCCTCTGGAATCTATCATAATGAGTCTCTTGGAGTTTCTTGCGTGTTCGAAGCAAACGGAGATAATGCATTGGATAATGCGATTGAATGGGCAAACAACATTGAATCCGAGGTCTTGGAAAGAGGGTATGGGGGAGATGGAGATTATCTTTGGTTTGACGAATGTGCCGAAAGGGATAATTTCAAGTTATATGTAAGAACCGATTTTCACAGATTGGGTGTTGCCGGTACTGAAACCTACTACTCGATCCATCATTATGTGAACCCCATTGTTAAAAACACGAGCGATGGACGTGAGACATCTTCTGTAGTGGTTGAAGGTGATCTTAGCAATTATCCCTTCTGCAGATTGTTGAATTCATCTCCTTCGGATTCTCCCGTCCCTGATTATACTGGATCAATTTCTGTAGGTGTCAGTGGAGGTATGTCTGGATTTACTCCCTCTGTTTCGGCATCGCTTTCGTTGTCATGGGATTTTACAATAGAGTATTGTACTATCGATAATGACACTGATTTGAGTGATGGCGTCTACCACATAGATTTTGATTACAACGAAGCGGATTTTGATATTGATGATTATATGGTGTTGGAGCCAGGGGCCGCAGTCGCTGTGAATTCTAGTGCAATCTTAGCAATTGATTTTTACTTCAGCATGTCTGTTCGCCAACGCTATACCCAACATTTTTGGCCATGGGACCCGTACTGGGAATATAGGACCATTGAAATTACCCAGACTGCTATGATCAATCCTGGGGCGAACTAAACATGTTCGGGGATATGTCTAAAAAGTCAGTTCTTTTGATAGTGATTTTGGTGATTCTAGGATTAAGCTTAGTTCTGGTCGAGTCACATAATTCAAAAGAACGTTCGGATGTATCCCCTCTTATGCCTATGGTTGGTTATGGGCAGGGGGGTACAGGATCGATTGCTATATCTGGGGAGGTGCAATATAATTTCACTGTATCCTCTAGGGTAAACGTTGAATATAGCATGGGTACCACGTATTATGAGCGTATAGACCTTACAATATTCCCTGGATCTTTACCTAAGGCCATTATAGTTCAATACTCGTTCAATTCCGGACAGAATTTCGTTCCTCTGGATGCCGAATTACTGCAAGACTTCAATAATTCGTCGGTATACCTATACACGGATCCTTATACCGGGGATTCATTGAGATTCTATTTATTGGACGGGGAATTAGATCATATAGAATTCGAAGGACGTACCATAGCTGATGTTTTTAATACAAGGGTGTTTGTGGATTTCGATTTGAAGATTTCTTATCATTTCGATAAGAAGTTTATAAAAGATCAATCTGTCCCATTGCCTAAGGGAAGTACGTACACATTTTCGGGGACAGAAGGGGATTGTGTTTACTCCGGTCTATTTTCATTTATTCCCGAATCTTCATATCGGATGTATGGGGATGGAGTAGCGGGCAATGTTTCTAACTGGTTCAGGGTCGATATAGATATCGAGGATTCTTTATTGTCGAAGTATCTTAATGGCATAGTTGTAACCTCTGATAAAGTATATTTGGTTCATAACAGTTATTTGAAATCAAACGTCCTTACTACAATTGACATACGGTTTTACACGGACCAGGATGGAATTTTCGGTTGTAGCGGGTCTATATCCATCGAAGAATTAGATTCTTCCTGCAAAACCGTTTCTTCGAAAACAATCTTCATCGAGTACAAGGAGGAATCGATATGACTTTTTCATTGGAGTTGGATTCCTTAACCAAATATTTCTCAAAAGACAAACCTGCGGTTCGTGATCTCTCATTCAAAGTTTCGAAAGGGGAGTTCAAAGCATTGCTTGGTGTGAACGGTTCTGGAAAAAGTACAACGTTGAAAATGTGTTGCAATCTTTTGGAACCTACTTCGGGCAAGGTCCTGATCAATGGAGTCGATGTGAGAGACGACCCCTCCGAGGCTTTGGTGCATCTAGGTTGTGTGATCGAAACGCCTTCATTGTACAAAGACCGTACTGCAGAGGAATCGCTCCGTTATCTCTGCAGATTGAAGGGTATGACCCGTGAATCATCTACGAGTGAATCGTTCCGTGTCTTAGAACGTGTGGGTATGTCCCCCTCTTTCAATATAAAATTTGGAAAGATGTCCAAGGGAATGAAACAACGTGTGGTTCTGGCACAGGCACTTATCGGGGATCCGAGTATTTTGATTTTGGATGAACCGACTTCAGGGTTGGATCCGGTAGGGGTCAACGAATTGGAATCCGTTCTGACAGGCTTGAACGCAGAGGGGATGTCCATCCTTATGAGTTCGCACAGGTTGCATGAGGTCGAGCGTACCTGTGAAAACTATGTGTTCATCAGGAACGGGCGTAAGGTTTCGGAAGGAAACGTCCATGAGAAAGAGGGTCAGGGCGGCATCGTTGTATTATTTTCAAGACCGTTGTCTGACGAAGAGGTCGTTCGTGTAAAGCAGATTCCGGGCATAGGCGAGATAAACGGTGTTTCAGCCACTGTGGCCTCTGTCGACAATGAATCCCGTGAAGCGATCATGAGGGCATTGGTTTTAGAAAATCTACCTGTTTGTGGAATGGAGTCCCGTGGAGGGTTGGAAGCAATGTTTACCGAGGTCGGTGATTCGGAATGAACAATTATCAAAGATTCTTTACAGTCGTGGGGTTCGAATTAGATCGTATTATACGTAGTTGGAAAAGTGTTGCCAGCTTGGTGATGGTGGTGGCACTGTTTTTCCTGGCCTACCCTACGGCGATGGAAGGTATGTCCCCTGAAAATTTTATCTATCCGTTTATTGCGAGTATGGCCCTTGTGATATCGATCTATTCCGCAATATCGTTTTCCGACAATATCTCGGATGAGTTCGAAAAAGGAACGGGTCTGATAATGTTGGTTCAGCCTGTACCCAGGACTACGTTGTTCGCAGGTAAATTCGTTGCAGCGTTCATACCCGGTCTTATCCTGATCGCAATCTATTATCTGATCTCCATCATGATATGCTCGTCGCATTGGCATGGGCAATTTCCCACGACAGTGTGGATGTCCATGATGTTATCCATAGTGTATTTGTTCGCTGCTCTGGGTGTATGTGGATTGATTTCCAGCATCTCTTCGAACAGCAGTCTGTCACTGGTGGTCAGTCTTTTGCTGTTGGTGGTTTCTTCGTTCTATTTCGCAAACGTGAATTTGATCACCGAACCTTGGTATGTTCTTACGTATGATTCGAAGATATTGTCCGATTCCATTCTGAATGTGCAGACGGTATTTGACAGTAGCATGTCGACGTATGCGTACCATCCTTTGCTTTCGACCTCAGTCATGATGATGGGGATATACGGTACCATATCGACGGCATTCGCCATGGTCTTCTTCCGTTACAAGGAGATATGATCAGGTCGGAAGGGGATGTCCTCTTCCGACCGTTAAAACATTAAAAACAACGGGGGCCGGTTCACTTCACCGGTTCCCATTTTGCAAGTTCGTTTACTTTGGAAAGGGTTGAACCTCTTTTGATCTCTGCACGGGTACGGGTTTCGTGTTCATGGACGTCCAATGCACGGTTGGCCACTTCCACGGCTTCTTCTTTAGGTATGACGATGAGTCCGCTCTCGTCCCCTACGATCCAATCCCCGGTACGGACCCTCTGTCCGCCGATGATGATCTCATTCCCGATCCCGCCGTATCCCTTCGCCTCGCCAGCGCAAGGGACCGCCGTCCTTGCGAACGCAGGGAAGTCCAGATCGATGATGTCGTCTATGTCACGGATGGCTCCATCGATGACGATTCCTCTGACCCCCATGACCATCGCGGAATTGGATGCGAGCTCTCCCCATACCGCTATGGGGCTTCCTCCTGCATCCACGACGATGATGTCTCCGGGTTTTGCACGGTCTATGGCTTCCACGGGTTTGGCCCAGTCGCCGTTCGCGGTCTGTACGGTCAACGCCTTTCCGACCATCTTGGCCTTGTGTTTGAGGAAGGGACGGAGTCCGAATACGATACCTTTCTTATGGTAGGCATCGGATATGTTGCACGTGGAGACTTTGGAGAACGCCTCGAAAAGTCCGTCTTCGGTGTATTTCTTGGCGATGGCGACATCCACCTTCGCACCTTTCATCGAGTCTTTGATCGCTTTGGCGGCGGCCTTGATGTCGTCGGTCTTGGTGATCCCTCCGCCGACGATTATGTCGTATGCCCCGGCTTCGACGTAGTCCTTTACGGTGTCTGTGGTGATCCCTCCTGCGACCGCTACAGGTACATCGGTCTCTGCGACGATCTTCCTGAGGATGTCCACAGGGGCTTCCTCGCCCCTCATCTGGGAGTCGATACCCATATGGAGACAGATGTATCCGACACCGAGTTTCGCTACCTCTTTGGCACGTGCGACCTTGTCGGGTACATTGATCATATCGACCATGACCTCCGCCCCGTATTTCCTTCCGCATTCGACCGCTTCGGAAATGGTCGCATTGTCTGCAAGACCCAGTACTGTCACGATGTCCGCACCGGCCTTTGCCATAATCTCCACTTCGAAGGCACCAGTGTCCATGGTCTTTGTGTCTGCGATGATCTTGTGTCCAGGGAAGGCCCTTCTGATGCTGCGTACTGCTTCAGAACCTTCGCTTTTGATGAGCGGGGTACCGACCTCGACCCAATCCACTCCACCCTCGACGGCTTCCTGTGCGATGCCGAGACTCCTTTTGAGCTGCATCATATCGAGAGCGACCTGTAAAACCGGTTCCATGTGGAACCCTACATACGCACCTGATAAAGTAACTATCGTTCATGGAAAAATCCCGCTCAGCTCGCCCGTCAATCATCAATGATCAGCTCGATAAAACGATCATCACCGCGGTAGTGCGGGGATAGTCTTTCTGTGATATATCCGTTCCTGATTCCGTCGTGTTCGGACTGTCTTCGATATTGCGGAGGACCGTCCCGTCGGGGTGTCTTTTTTAATAGGCCTCGCCCAGACGATCCACAGGGCCTTCGTGCATCCCCTGTGGGGTTTCCGCTTCCGAACCTATCCTGTCCCCCTCACACATATTTATTATACTGGGTCCATGGGGATATTATGGCTATAGTTTCGAGATCGAAGAACGGTAAGAAAATCAAGCTACTATTTGTCGACGAACTCAACAACGAGTCCTCCCAGCTCGCGGAATATTTCACAAGGCAGCTTTACCCCGATCTCTACGATGTATACAGTGCCGGGCCCAAACACGACATCATCGACTGCGACCTCCTGTCCGTCATGTACTGCAGAGGGGACGATCTCAGGAACATGATCTCCAAGGATTTCGACAATATGGAACACCTTCCTAAGGACGGGGATTACGATTTCATTATCTGGACCGAGAAAGGGATCTACGACCGTATCGCACACAAGTCCCCCTGGCAGAACAAACAGTGTCTCGTCGACTTCGGATGCCGTGAGAAGTTCAACGCCACCGACGATGCGGAACTCGCCGAGTGTTTCCAGGACATGGCCGACAAGATCATGATGTGGGTCAAAGAGAATCTCAAAGACCCAGAGAACCTCAAGAATCTGGTATCCCAATGATCCCGATATTGGTTTATGACAAGGATCAGTGCGATCCCAAGAAATGTACTGCGAAACGTATGGAGAAGTTCGGACTTGCGAAAGAGGTCCCGCTCCATAAGATCCCACCGGGTTGCATAGTCCTTTCCCCCTTTGGAAAGGAGACCCTCAGTCCTGCTGATCTCAAATACGCAAGAAAGGGGATCGTGGTCCTGGACCTGACCTGGACCCATATAGACGAATGTCCCCATATCAGAGGGGAGAAGGCAAGGAAACTTCCGTATTTCGTGGCCGCCAACCCTATCAACTGGGGAAAGCCTTGGAGATTGAACTCCGCCGAAGCCGTGCTCGCATCCCTGCTTGTGCTGGGTCAGGACGAACAGGCGGAACTGTTCATGCCCCGTTTCAACTGGGCCCCCGTGTTCGTGGAGATGAACAGGCAGCTTCTGGAAGCATACCGTGAAGCAAAGGACGGTGCTGAGATAGAGAAGATCCAGAACGATTACATCGATTCGATCACCCGTCCCAAGGACAGAGACCGGTCGGAAGAGTCCGGGGATGATTCCGTTGAGTGACGATCTGCTCCCTATGATATGGGAAGCGTTGGGTGACGACCGCATTACCACCGCCGAAGCCGCTTCCAGGTTGGAAGAGGTCTTCAAGTACAAATGCCCCGACGATCTTGCCAAGACCTTTAGCAAGTACCGCAGGGAGAATCTTATCAAAGGAAAGATCTCGTTCGAGGACGGCGGATGGATCTGGTGGGTCGACGACGAATGCCGTTCCAATTTCAAACAGTGAGGATAGACATGACCGAGTTCCAAGAAGGTGAAGTAAGAGAGATGTGGGAGGAGGTCCTCGGCAAAGAGGCCTACCGTCTCAAGATCAGGGAGATAGGTGACACCTATCCCGAGGAGAGGAGTCTCCTCGTCGATTACAGCGACATCGATTCGGTGGACACAGAGTTCGCCATGTTCGTCCTGGAGAATCCCGATTTCACCCTGAAGATCGGAAAAGACCTGTTGAACATGCTGATGCCTGCGGACTGGAATCCCCGCAATGAGGTCAATCTGAGGATAATCAACCTCCCTAGGGACGTCACGGTCGATATACGTAAGCTCAGAGCGAACCATCTTGGAAAGCTCATAGCCGTGGAAGGACTTGTGAAGAACGTATCGTCTGTGAAACCCCGTATGGTGGGTGCGTGTTTCGCATGTGCGAGATGCGGTACCGAGATGTACGAGAAACAGAACGGCATGTTCCTAAGGGAACCTATGATGTGTACCAACCCTTCCGGAGGATGTAACAAACCTGGTATGCGTTTCAACCTCATCGAATCCAAATGTGTTTTCATCGATATGCAGAGGGTCGAGATCCAGGAGAGTCCCGAGGGGCTCAGAGGTGGAGCACAGCCTGAAAGGCTTACCGGATATCTTGTAGACGATATCTCAGGTACCGTCACTCCCGGTAACAGGATCACCTTGAACGGTATCATCCGTTCCGCCGAGAAGTCCGACAGGGACAAAAGCACTGTTTTCGAGATCTATCTCGACATCCTCTCTGTGGAGTTCGAACAGCACGAATACGATGAGATCCAGATCACCGAGGAAGACGAACAGAAGATCCTCGAGATGTCCAGGGATCCATATCTTTTCGACAACATCGTGAAATCGATCTCTCCGACCATCTACGGTATGACCGAGGTCAAATCCGCCATCGCATTGCAGTTGTTCGGAGGTTGCCATAAAGAGATGGACGACGGTTCCGTCATTAGGGGAGATATGCATATTCTTCTGGTCGGAGACCCCGGAGTCGCAAAGTCACAGGTCCTTCGTTACATGTCTTCGTTGGCCCCCAGGGGTATCTACGCCTCCGGTAAGTCTGCTTCAGCTGCAGGACTCACCGCGGCCGCGGTAAAGGACGATTTCGAGGGAGGATGGACCCTTGAGGCCGGAGCATTGGTCCTTGCCGACAAAGGTCTTGCATGTATCGATGAGCTTGATAAGATGACCGACCAGGACCGTTCCTCGCTCCACGAGGCTATGGAGTCCCAGAGGATTTCTGTCGCGAAGGCAGGTATCACTGCCGCTCTTCAGTGCAGGTGTTCCATGCTCGCTGCGGCGAACCCCAAGTTCGGAAGGTTCGAAACGGAGGGTGCCAGTCTTGCAAGTCAGATCGATCTTCCTCCCGCACTGATGTCACGTTTCGATCTTATTTTCGTCATGACCGACCGTCCCGACAAAAACTACGACACAAGGGTCACGGAGCACATCCTGAACGTCCACAGGAGGGGAGAGGTCAATCAGTTGTCCGAGGATAAGGAGCTTAAGGGTGTCGATGTGAAGAATATCAAGGAGATGACTCTCAACATCAAACCCTACTATGAACTCGATATGCTCAGAAAGTATGTGGCGTACTCCAAGCGTTTCGTTCCGGTCATGACCGATGTCGCGTACGACCTTATCAGGAACGCATACGTCAAGATCAGGCTTTCAGGTCAGGCGACCGATTCCGTCCCGATCACCGCAAGGCAGTTGGAGGCTTTCGTCCGTCTTTCCGAGGCATCTGCAAGGATGAGGCTCAGTGAGACCGTGGACGCGTCCGATGCGGAGAGGGCGATCAGTCTCGTAACCTACTATCTGGATAAGGTGACCGGTGGAAATGGTGACATGGACATCATCACGGCGGATTATTCCAAGAAAGACAGGAACTCCATGAACTTCCTGTTGGGACTCATCCGTAGTTCCCCTGAAGGACTTACCATAGAGGACCTTGTGGCCAAGGCTCAGGACGAGGGATACACTGCGGAAGAGGTACATGACCGCATGAGGAAGATTCTTAACGCAGGCTCCGTCTATGTGACCACTGGAAAGAGATACAAGGTGGCTTGAAATGAGCAAGGGATTCTATTACAAACTTCACAAAAACGCCAAAGACGCAGTGGTCGCTATTTGTGATGAGGAAATACTGGGACAGACGTTCCGTGGTGAGAAGTTGAAGATCACCGTCAACTCCGGATTCTATGAGGGAGAGATCTTGACCGAGGAAGAGCTCAGAGCTGCCATCAAGAACTGTACTATTCTGAATATCGTAGGTAACAGGGCCGTTGCATTGGCGATCGAGGAGGGTGTGATCGATGCCGATTGTGTTATACAGATCGGTGAGGTCAAACATGCACAGGCGGTGTTGATGTGAACGGTTTCTGTGTAGAATGCGGTATCGATACCGACAAACTGATCCGCGGAATGTGCATCGACTGTTTCCTCAGGGACAGGATGCTCATGAGTCTTCCCGACCATGTGGATCTTTTCGTATGTACCAGTTGCGGTCAGTATCTGAGACACGGCGAGTGGCAGTCCATGGCCCGTAATAAGGCCATCACCCATGCGGCGAGGGAGGCTGCGACCTGCATAAAGGAAGGTAGGATCAAAGGCACCAATTCCACGATCAACCCCTTGGATGATTACAATATCTCGGTCACCCTGGACTGCAATATCGAGATCGAGGATTTCGAGACCCCTGCCGCTGCTGCGACCATCGTACGTATCAAGAACACTGTCTGCAAGATATGTTCCAGACGTAGTGGAAACTATTACGAGGCCATTCTTCAGATCAGGACCGCCGAGAAATCCCTTTCGGCCAAACTCCAGGACGAGGTCCTGGAACGGGTAGAGAAGTTCGTCGATGATGCGGCCACCACCAATGTGAACGCGTTCATCACCAAGATGGAGATAGTCCCAGGCGGAGTGGATGTCTACCTTTCCCTCATCGCATTGGGAAGGGAACTCACCAAGGCCCTCGGTGACCAGTACTGTGCGGAGACCGACGAATCGTCCAAACTTGTGGGTCAGACCCGTGACGGTATCGACATGTACCGTGTATCCTATCTTGTACGTCTCCCGGACTTCCACATCGGAGATGTCGTACGCTATGGAAAGAAGTACTACCGCCTTACCAGGGTATCTAGCACCGGCGGTAAGCTGAAGTCGCTCAATAACTTCTCAGAGATGCCTATAAGGCGTGTCAATATGCCTGACATGAAGGTCCATACAAGGTCTGATGAAATGGAGATCGCAGACGTCATTTCCATTTCCGACGGAGAGATCCAGATCATGGACCCTAACAACTACAACACCGTAGACCTTCTCGTGCCCAAAGGTGCGGAGATCGGGGAGACCGTCAGGATCGTGAGGATCGACGGTGTGATTTACTATGTACCGTGAAGAAAGGAGGAATCAGATATGGTAATAAAGCTTCTAGAACCCACTGTCGAAGTGGTGGAGAACCTGCTCCGTGTAGCGAATACCAAACTGCCTGCCGATATCGGATGGGCCATGGAGGCTGCCGCAGGATGGGAGAGGAATCCCACCGCACAGTCCCAGCTCGGAGCGATCATGGAGAACGTCAGGAAAGCCGAGCATCTTGGTAAACCCATGTGTCAGGATACTGGAATTCCCATATTCTACGTAAGAGGGAAATTCGATTCCTCAATCGCGGACGATATCGCCGAGGCTGTACGTAACAGTACCAAGAACATCCCTATGAGGCCCAATACCGTGGATCCCATCATAAGGACCAATTTCGGTAACAATCTAGGAAACGGGATGCCCTGCATCCATTTCATCCCCACCAAGGACGATTTCACCGAGATTTCCGTTATGTTGAAAGGGGCAGGTTCCGAGAACATGACCCGTCTTAAGATGCTGAATCCTGCGGACGGTATGAAAGGGGTCATGGACTTCATTTTCGAGAGCGTCATCGATGCAGGCGGACGCCCCTGTCCTCCTGGAATAGTCGGTGTAGGTATCGGTGGAACCGCTGACGAATGTACTGCAATGGCCAAGAGGGCCCTTATGGAACCTCTCGATTACGAGGAACCTGACGAGGAGATCAGACAGATGGAAGAGGATCTTTTCGTAAGGATCAATTCCAGCGGCCTCGGACCAATGGGTCTCGGAGGAGACACCACCGTGCTTGGCGTCAAGATCAGAAAGGCCGCATGTCACACGGCGAGTCTTCCTGTAGCCGTCAACATCGGTTGTTGGGCTACCAGGAGGGCTTGCGCGAAGATCATGGGCGACAAGGTCGAATACAGCCAGGGGGCGGTTCTTTGAAATACATCGAGGCACCCCTTAGTGAAAAGGATGTCCGTGCACTCAAACTCGGTGAGATCGTGGCAGTCACCGGTCCCGTGTGTACCGGAAGGGATGAGGTCCACATCCGTGCCCTGGAGTATGTCGACGAAGGCAAGGAAGTACCCGGATGTCTGAACGGTGCGGTCCTCTATCATTGCGGACCTATCATGAAACAGATCGAGAACGGTAAATGGATGGTGGTCGCGGCAGGCCCTACCACAAGTGCCAGAATGAACAAACTGGAACCTCGTTTCATCAAAGAGTTCGGGATACGTGCCATCATCGGCAAGGGCGGAATGTCCAAGGAGGTGTGCAATGCCATGAAAGAGGTGGGATGCGTCTATCTCGCAGCAACCGGAGGTGCCGCGGTGACCTATGCCGAAGGACTTTCCGTCGCATCCAACGTGGACTGGTTGGACCTCGGTATGCCTGAAGCTCTTTGGCAGTTCAATACCAACAAGCTCGGTCCCCTCGTGGTAGCCATTGATGCCGAAGGCAACAGCCTCTATGAGCAGGTCAGGGCCAATCTGAAATTGGACTAAAACTCACTCTTGGAGATCCTCGCTGTCCAGCTTGGGTCTCCATGCTTTTATACATAACAAATACCCAGTAAGCACGAATATCAATCCGAGGACCACTCCGATGAACATCATGAAGTGGTAGCTTACCATTCCGAAGATTGTACTGGAACCGTTTTCCGTAAGTTCCAATGTAAAGTTGTTGGAACTGTTCCTGGTGATCTCGATGATAGTGGAGTAATCCTTGAATCCGTTACATTCGACATCTACCGAATAGGTTCCGATCTGCACCTTCATGAATTCAACCGAACCCTGGGTGTCGGTACCTCCCAGATACGAATCTCCCGAATCGAGGTTCGTCATGGTGACGGAGGCTCTCTGGAGTTTGTTGTTCGCTCCGGTCACAGTGATAAACACGGGGGTCTCGGCACTTCCGAGGAGGATGTAATGTCTGGCATCGTCCGAGGGGGTGATGTTGTAGACCTTGTCCGTCAATATGCTCTCGTAGTCGATGGAGAATTCCTCCCCTCCGATCGAGGTCATGCATGCAGGTGCACCGAATACGGAATATCCGCTGTAGGAGAACAGGAGGGTGACATAACATTCCTCGGGTATCATGGTAGGCAGTGTGAATACGAACTTTCCTTCAGAGTCGCTCCATACACTGTTCGTACGTTCGATCTTTCCGGATATGTTGAGAGTGACCTTGATGTCGCCCAGGGGTTCCGGACCGTTGTTTCCGATAACATACGTCTTTCCTTGGATGGAATATTCGGAATCGGAATTCGCATCCGCATCGGCGTGTGCCATCGGGAGAGCGAGAATGGTCAGAAGAGCCAATACCATTGCCAAGGACCGGGCTTTCATTACAGGGTTATCCACTTGGGGTTATAGTTTTCTTTCGGTCACTTTCAACCACCTCCCCCACGGTGGATTAAATACCGCTAGGAGGAGTAGGGACCGTCGATCATCGACTCAAGTCTAAATATCTGAAACAGATAGATGTCACGATTTTATCGAGGGAGAAGGGAAATATGGAAAGGGTAAACAAGGTATACGAAACAGACGAGGTTCTGTCTATGATGGAGCCTCTGGTATCCAAATGGTTCTATGAAAGATTCTCTAAACTTACCGAACCCCAGTCCATGGCAATCCCGGTCATCCATGAGAGAAAAAGTGTCCTTATTTCCTCCCCTACCGGATCAGGAAAGACCCTTACCGCATTTACCTCGATCCTCAACCAGCTGATCAAATATTCTTCCGAAGGAAAATTGGAAGAGAAGATCTACTGTATCTATATCTCCCCCCTCAAAGCCCTCGCAAACGATGTCAAGCGCAATCTTTCAGACCCTCTCGAACAGATGAAAGAGCTTGCCGCAAGGGAAGGAATGCCAGTTCCCGATATCCGTGTAGCTGTACGTTCCGGAGATACCCCTCAGAACGAAAGACAGAAGATGGTACGTCACCCTCCGCACATCCTCATCACCACCCCCGAGTCCATGGCTTTGATCCTTGCATCGCCCAAGTTCCGTGAGAAGATGAAGGAACTCGAGTGGATGATTCTGGACGAGATCCATGACATCTGCGATTCGAAAAGAGGTGCGTTCCTTTCCATAACCCTCGAGATGCTCAGGAGCTACTGCGGTCACGATTTCACCCGTATCGGGCTGTCTGCGACCATGGCCCCCATCGAGGAGATAGCAAAGTATCTGGTCGGTTTCAAAGAGGATGGGGAACCGAGGGACGTGGTCCTTATACAGTCCTCTTCCAAGAAGATCCTCGATCTGAAGGTCATCTGTCCTACCGAGGACATGACCGCATTGCCTACGGACGTCGTCAGTTCGATGATGTACGACCGTCTGAAAGAGCTTGTGGACGAACACGATACGACCCTCGTCTTCACCAACACCCGTTCCGGTGCCGAAGCCGTCGTTTATAAGCTCAAGGAGAGGGGATTGGAGAACATTGAGGTCCACCACTCGTCCCTTGGAAAGGAAACCCGTCTGGATGTCGAAGAGAGGCTCAAGAAAGGAGAGATCAAATGTGTGGTCTCGTCCACGTCTCTCGAACTGGGTATCGACATAGGTTCCGTCGACCTCGTATGTCAGATCGGTTCACCTAAGTCCGTCGCAAAGGGTCTTCAGAGGATAGGTAGGTCCGGACACAGTTTCGGGAAGGTCGCAAAAGGAAGGCTTATCGTTTTCGATCCCGACGATCTTTCCGAATGTGCCGTCATGTGCAGGGCCGCCCATCGTTCCGACATCGACCGTGTCGGTATTCCCGAGAACTGTTTGGACGTTCTTTCACAGGCGGTCGTCGGTATGAGCATAGACCGTCGGTGGAACGTCGATGAAGCCTATTCGGTCGTCAAGTCTGCATACTGTTACCATAGGCTTCCGCGTGAGAAGTTCATCAACGTATTGAGATATCTTGGAAGCAAAGAGGAACACGAGGGCGTGTATTCCAAGATATGGTATGATGTGGAAGAAAACCAGTTCGGAAAGAAGAAAGGGGCACGTATGATCTATTTCATGAACCTCGGTACCATCCCCGAGGAGTCCAATTACCGTGTCCTCACCCCGTACGGTTCGGTAGCGGGTGAACTTTCCGAGAAGTTCGTGGAGAGACTATCCCCCGGGGATGTTTTTGTCCTTGGAGGAAGGAGTCTCGAATATGTACGTTCCAAAGGAATGACCGCGTTCGTCAAAGAGGCCAACGGAAGGAAACCCACTGTGCCGTCATGGGCAGGAGAGATGCTTCCCCGTTCGTTCGACCTGTCTATGGACGTTGCACGCTTCAGGACGGAAATGGCAGAATATCTGAAATCCAGCGGTATCGACAGACTCGACCGGATCTCGGCCGAGTTCGATATAGACCGTGGTTCCGCCCGTTCCCTTGTATCCTATTTTTCCGAGCAGGAGGCCGTCGCAGGGTTCATACCCGATGCGGAACACCTTGCGATAGAGGAGTACATAGATCCTTCCGGAAACCAGAGACTGATATTCCATTATCCGTTCGGAAGAAGGGTCAATGATGCCCTCTCCAGAGGATACGCCTACAGGATCACCGCACTGACCGGTGCGAACGTATCCGTCACCGTCACCGATGACAACTTCATGATCGGGACCACCCACAAGATAGACGTCAATCTGGTTCCCGGAATGCTTAACACGACCGATCTGGAACCGGTTTTGAGGAAGGCTGTGAAGGATTCGGAGATCTTCAAACTCAGGTTCAGACACACTGCCGCACGTAGTTTCATGATCCTGAAAAACTACATGGGCAGGTCCATCTCGGTGAACAAACAGCAGATGCGTTCCGCGTATCTGTTGGAGATGCTCCGCGATATGGACAACGAGCCTGTGATCGAGGAGACCTACAGGGAGATCCTCGAAGACGATATGGACATCCGTAACGCCCATGTGGTGCTGGATATGATAGAGTCCGGGAAGATGGGTGTGAAGGTCATGCCGTTCAATGGGACACCTTCACCCTTCGCTCATACCATTATCCTTACCGGATTTTCGGACATCGTTCTTATGGAGGACCGTACCGCTCTGTTGAAGGAACTTCACAGGAAGGTCCTCGAAAGGGCATTGGGGGACAACATCAAGGATTTCGAATTTGATGCCGATGTGGTGACCCAGTATTTCAGACAGAAGACCGGAAGGGTGACCTGCAAGGACGATATTCTGAAGCTTCTGATGCGCACCGGTCCTCTCCAGTGTTTCAGGGAAAGGGGGAAGAGCATCTACCCCTATTGCGACCCTGACAAGAAGGAGATCGATATATGGCTGAGGGAACTGGTGCGCGAGGGCAAGATCCGGTCGGTATTCCTCGATGACGTCAATTTCATGGTGGCTTCCGAATGGCCTGTGTATGCAGCTGCTACTGTAAGGTCCCGTAAGCTCAACGAGAACGACAACAAGGTGCTTTCACGTATAACCGAGAACACCCTCCTAAGTGATGTCAACGACGAGGAGGAAGGTCTGACCGAGGATATCGTGTTCAGGTCCGTGAGGAAGCTCGAATCGATGTACCTCATTACTAGAACAGGCGTCACCGAGAACAACAGGTGGTACTACTCACGTTGCGAACCTTCTTCCGAGGACAGGAAAACCTCCATCGATTCCATAATGCTCAGGTATCTCGGTTGTTTCGCACCTGTCACAGTACAGGAGGCGGCGTTCGCATTGAATCTTTCCGAAGAGGATATCCAATCCTCTTTGGAAGCCCTTGTGGCCGGTGGGGAGGTTTCCAAAGGTCAGTTCCTCATATCTGAGAACGAACAGTACATGCTGTCTTCCGACCGTCTCAAACTGAGGTCAGGTAAGAGCAACATCTACGATTTCGAGACCGTGGAGAACTACCGCATGTCGAAAGGTGAGGAGTTCGACAGCATACGTGATTTCTTCAGGTTCTATGTGACCTCCGGGTCGGAATTCGATGTCTACAACAGGGTAAAGGGTTTCGATCTCACAGAATGGCAGAACATGAGGATGAACGGGGACATCGTCCTAGGAAGGTTCGCCAGGGGAAGGGTCAGATTTATGTTGAAGGAGGATGCGGACAAATACGCATACTTCAGGGTGGACTCCACCGAACCAGGGGATTCTCAGATTTTGGACAGGATCGCGGGAAGCGGTTCCGGACTCACTCTCAGGGAACTAGTGGCGGCCACCGGAATGGAAAAGGACAAGGTAAAGGAGGCGGTCCTCCGTCTCGACCGTTCCATGAAGGTCGTCCGTGCCTTCAGCGAAAGGGAGGACTGGGGAACCGAGAATACCTATGCCGAGTATATTCCGAACAATCTCGAAGAGGATCCTTCGAACGAGATCGTAGAGAAGGCGATCAGGGCATTCGGACCTGTGCCAGTATCTGCAATGCGTTATCTTGTAAGTGTTCCTGAAGACCGTATCGCAGACTGTGCACGTAGGGTCGGTGTACAGCAGATCCTCGTAGGTCCCGGACAGATGCCCATGTACATCATGCCTGATGAGCTTCCGAACCTCGACCAACCCGTATCGGCACCTTCGGATGTCCGCATTCTTTCATTGTTCGATCCCGATCTGGGTTCCAAATGGGCCGAGATCTCCTCTCGTTACGGTGACAAATGGATCTACCCCATCACCATGGGTTCGAGGGTCATCGGTGCGATGGAGATCTGGGAGATGTCCGGTTGTATCGAGGTGAGGGCCATAGATCTGGATTCCCCCGAGTACCTGTCAGATGCGTTGGATGCGTTGGACAGGTTCATGGGATTCTTCCGTCAGAAGGGAACATCCATAGTGAGGATCCGTGAAGTACTCAACATAGATGCCGCAGAGATAGACGACTCCCTGAAACAGGTATTGAACGACCACGGATTCGTCTTTGTAAACGGATTCTATGCCAAAGGGAAGTTCATAGTGAAGGTTTTCACCCGTGACGAGGCATTGAGCTACGTACTCCGTAAACAGAAGGTGGAAAAGACTTCCAGATACGGTACATTGTCCGAACTCATCTCCGAAAGGCATTATGTGAGGAGCGACCAGGAACTACCTTGCCGTGTACAGTCTACGACCAGTCTTAAGAAGGAAGTAGAACACGGGTTCATACTCAAGAGCAGTCTGTGCCCTAGCTATGTGGGCTATGCCGAACTGCAGACCTTGTCCATATTCCGTGCGGCCAAAGCGACACCGTTCACCGATGAGATGAGGATAATCGAAAACCTGATCTCCGCCAAACAGCCTGTGTTTAAGAAAGACGTGGTTTCACATTCCCCTTACTCCTTGAAAGTGACCACCGATACCTTGTCCGAACTTACGAAGGCATCGTGCATATGCCAGAGTGCGGATTCGGCGTACAGAGTGGTCCCCTCCAACGGAATGACCCAGGAAGAGGCGTTGAAACGTGTTGCAATGTTCCATTTCACCGACCTGGGGCTTTTCTCCGCCGAACTGATGTCCCAGTTCCTAGGGGTAAGGATGGCCCTTACGAGGAAGGTCCTGTCCTTGTTGGAAGAGGACGGTCTCATCGTCAAAGGATTCCTTATCGAAGGGGACTCCACCCTGTATTGGATGCCTTCGGCGGACGTGGACAAACGTTACAGGTTGTTCACCGGAATGTTCTTCATCAACACCCAGGACAACCTCAGCCTGTATCTGAGGGACATGATCAAGAAAGAATGCGGATCGACTGTGTCCGTGGTGTTCTCAGGTACGAAGATCATCGGTCAGTTCAAGGGAAAGATCACGTTCACGAGCGCCAAGATGGATGATTTCGAAGGATCGGACCTTGCAAGGAAACTCCTTGACGATACGGCACGTTCGTACGGGGTCTCAATGGTAAGTGGACGCACCAGTGACGATGAGGACTGGGACGCTTCGGAGTTCTATACAAAAACCAATCCGGGGATATGAAGCTGTACGTATATTCGGTCGACTATCGTACAAGATAATATTTGTCTAATATCTATGAAAAGAAAATAATTTTCATACATAGTAGGAAAGAATTAATAGATAGATATACATGAAAACGCATGAAGACCCCCTGTGAGATTGTCGTATGGTACGTCCTTCCCACAATTAGGCGTGAGATTGCCAAAGAACTCGTAGATACATATCATATGAAGCAAGCGGACATCGGTCGTCTTTTCGGTGTCACGGATGCAGCGATCTCCCAATATCTCAAGAAGAAGAGGGGTGGAAGCGAATTCATCGAGGAGAGCGAGTACTACGGCGGATTCCATGCGGCCGTCCAGGAGAGTGCCAAACTCATATTCGAAGGCAAGTCCGACATGTCCGTAGAGATGTGCAGAATCTGTAAGGTGATCAAGAACCTCGGACTGTTGGCACAGGTGTATGTCAATGTCACCGGACAGGATGCTCCCAGCTGTGCGTGGGGAGAAACAGGTCTCTGTCAGATAAAGTCCGAATGATACAGGAATTCCTGTGCGTATCCTGCGTATCTTCCGAATCTTTCGCGTCCGAATGTCGATACGGTCTTGTAACTTCCTTCGACGCCGTATCTTTCTTTCACGACATGCTGTATTCTGATATCCACGGGGAATGCTTCGAGGTGACCGTATCCGAACAATGCGACACAATCGGCGATCTTGGGTCCGACGCCTTTTATGTCCATCAGGGCTTCTATGAGCTCCGAATAGGTCAGGGATCTCATTCCTTCTATGTCCACTTCTCCATCGTGTACACGTTGTGCCAGTTCTATGAATCTCTGTTCTCTGAAACCAAGTCTGCATTCACAGATCGTATCTTTCCCTTTCAATATCTGTTCTGGTGTAGGGAACGCCCGTCTTTCACCGAGGTCTGTACCGTAGTGGTCGCATACGGATTCGACCATTTTCGCTATACGTTTCAGGTTGACGTTCGCGGCGAGGACATAGGTGGCAAGACATTCCCATTCCGGTTGTTTCAGTATTCTCATTCCCGGACATTTTTCAGACAATGTCTTGACATACGGGTCTGCTTCGGAGATCTCCTCTATGATGGAGTCAAGGTCGTCTTCGGCCCTGAAATAATCGTATATGTCGGTACTGGCACAATCCCCTGTACATTCGAAACCTTGTTCCTTTTGGATAAGGGTGACCACGTGGTCTTTGATGACCCCCTGCCATGAACCGTCTTCCAGTTTTCTCCAACGGTGGGCCTGACCGCATCCCAACGTGGGGTCCAATGAAACATCGATAGGGAAATACATCCTAAGATCTGATTGCATTGGTCTCACTTATCCTTTGTTCCCAATGCGAAACACAAAATATCGTTCGGGCAATACCGCATCTATGAGGTTCGGACCTGCAGGTTATCCAAAAGTAGGATCGAAGAGCGATCCTGAGAAATCGTTGCAATATACCAAGGATCTGGGATTAGATGCACTTGAGGTCGAGTTCGTCCGTGGTGCCCGTATATCCGAGGAAAGGGCTAAAGCTATTGGAAAATGTGCAAGTGAGCTCGGCATCCGTCTCAGTTGTCATGCCCCCTACTTCATCAGTTTCAATTCGGAAACCCCTGAGACCATTGATAAAAGCGTTGACTGGGTCTTGGATACCGCGGTCGCAGCACACAACCTCGGAGCGTATATCATTGTCATCCATGCGGCATCGTATGGTAAACATCCTGAGACGGCCCTCCCCAACGTTATCAAAGGCCTCAGTGTCTGTAAAGACCGTCTCGATGATATGGGCATCAAAGATGTCATCCTCGGCGTCGAGACCATGGGTAAGAAAGGTCAGTTCGGTACCTTGAAGGAGATCGCACAGGTTATGGACAGTGTCGACGGCGTACGTCCTGTCCTCGATGTCGCTCATGTGCATGCCCGCGGAGTAGGCTGTCTAAAGACCAAACAGGATATGAAAGATCTTGTGGAAGAGCATTTCAAACTCGCAGGGGACATTGCCCATTTCCATATCAGCTGTATCAATTACGGTGAGAAGGGGGAGATCAACCATCTGCCTCTTGCTGAAAAAGACCCTGATATGCAGATGCTTGCGGATGTTCTCGAGGATTCGGAACAGGATTGCACGTTCATATGCGAATCTCCTCTGATCGAGCAGGATGCAGTTGTGTTCAGGGATATGTTTCCCAAGTACCGCAGGGCCTGAACCAAATATGGCCGGGCCCCCATCGGCTCGGTCATGTGTTTTTTATACCGTAAACAGAATGGGGGTGTACTGCCGCTGTGGCTCAGCCCGGTAGAGCATCGGTTTCGTAAACCGAGGGTCGGGGGTTCGAACCCCTCCAGCGGCTCCTTTTTTCGAAATAGGGATTTCCGTTATGCTAATATCTTAAGGGTCAATTAATCATTGATCAGAATATTTAGGGCGATATCGGTGGATGTCAATCGGGTGATTCAATGGTAGATCAGTCATGTTTGGGAGGTTCAGAAGCAGAGATGATCTCAGAGATCTCTAAAGGGGAGACCAGCAGGTTAGAGTTTAAAGCGGATCTTCCCGATGATCATAAAAAATACCTCAAGACCGTTGTAGCATTCAGTAATACGTCCGGCGGACGCATTTTGTTCGGAGTGACAGATAAACATAAAATCCTTGGAATCCCGGATGAGACTATACATCAGGTGAAGGATTCCGTTATTGACTCTATCTATCATGCTTGTGAACCCCCGATTATGCCGTATACCTACATTATGACGATTGGGGAAGTTAATATTCTTGTTGTAGAAATTGTCCCTGGTGAGGAATGTCCTTATTTTATCAAGTCTGAAGGCATGAGCAGGGGGACTTATGTCAGAGTAGGTTCTACTAGCATGCCTGCTACTCCGAATATATTGAATGCTCTTAGGTTGCGTGGGAGAGGGCAGTCGTTCGACATGCAGCTATGCCTAGACAGCCCAATAGACGAAAGGGTTCTGAACTCATTGTGTACGCGTTTATCCTCGTATAAGGTTCCTGTATCGCCTATTAATCTGGAGAATATGCGTGTCATCAAGAGGCTCGAAGATCAGTATGTGGCTACCAACGCATATGTTCTTCTGACCTCCAACCATTTTCTCCACACTGAAGTTCAATGTGTATGTTATCGTGGAACGGGGAAAACTGTGATTTTAGATAGTTGTGACTCTAAGAGTGATATTGTTACACAGACTGTAGAAGCTTTATCCTTTGTTCTCAGACACATCAGCATGGCATCGAAAATCGACGGTCTTGTGAGAAGAGATGTCTATGAGGTCCCTGAGGTCGCACTTAGGGAAGCTATCGTGAATGCTATAGTGCACCGTGAATATGCTATGCAGGATAGTTCCATATCTATTGAAATCTACGATGATCGCATCGATATTGGGTCGCCTGGTTTGCCGTTAGGTCTCGATATTCACCAACCGGAGATGGGTCGCTCAAAGATCCGCAATCCTGCAATTGCTGCGGTGTTCAAGACAATCGGCTTCATTGAAAAATACGGTACAGGGGTGCAGAGGATGATATCCGAATGTAAGGAAAACAATGTTCCAGTTCCGGAATTCATAGAAGATCGGGATTACTTCATTGTAAGGTTTTATAGGGTCGGAGTTGTGGAGGGGGATATAGAAAATCATACGTCTTCTGTAACTGACGATCTCGGATTGACTGAGGTCGAAATACAATTGTTGAAATCAATTTCAACAGGAGAGTTCAAAAGCATCCGGGACTATTCAAAGAGTACGGATCTTTCTCGTTGGACCATCGAACATGCGTTGGCAGTATTGATCGATAAAGGTCTTGTCAAAAGGGTTGGATCTAGCAGGTATGGTCGTTGGATATCTTTGTGATTAGATCTTGGTCTTGGAATAGTGACAGAGACTGACATAGCAGACACAGACCTGACATAGGCCTGACATAGGCCTGACATAGCAGACACAGACCTGACATAGGCCTGACATAGCAGACACAGACCTGACATAGGCCTGACATAGCAGACACAGCAGACATAGACACGACTTGGGCCTGACAGGGATATGCACAGGAATGGACTATACGCGTCAGGAACTTAGAAAACGTCCGTTAGGGGGCGGTTAAAGAGTTTAAAAGGGGTTTGTAAGGGCAATGATCAGCAATCCTGTTTGGGATCCTTGGGAGTGAGGACGTCCCCTTCTTTGATAAGGTACTGATTGACGATCTTGATGGCACAGACGTCACCGCACATGGAGCATCCTTCTTTTTCTTCGGTGCATCCGCGTGCACGGTAAGTCCTGGCCTTCACGGGATCGAGACAGACGTCATACATGGTTTCCCAGTCGAGAACCTTCCTTGCACGTGCCATCCTGTCGTCTTTCTCTTTTCCGATCCCTCTGGTGAGGTCTCCTGCATGTGCGGCTATCTTGGATGCGATGACTCCCTCTTTGACATCGTTCTCATCAGGGAGGGAGAGGTGCTCGGCAGGGGTTACATAGCAGAGGAAATCTGCTCCGTTTTGGGCTGCAATAGCTCCTCCGATGGCTCCGGTGATGTGGTCGTAACCAGGTGCGATATCGGTTACAAGGGGACCTAGGACATAGAAGGGGGCATCATGGCAGAGGGTTTTCTGCAGTTTCATGTTGGCAGGGATCTGGTCCATCTGGACATGGCCGGGACCTTCCACCATGGCCTGTACTCCGGCCTTGCGTGCTCTTTTAACTAGATGACCCAGTGTCATCAGTTCGGAAAGTTGGGCCTGGTCGGTGGCATCGTTGATGCATCCGGGTCTGAATCCGTCTCCGAGGGACAGGGTGAACTCGTACTTTCTTGCAAGGTCGAGAAGTACGTCGAAATCCTTGTACAGGGGGTTTTCTTTCTCGTTGTGGAGGATCCATGCGGTGAGGAAGGAACCTCCTCTGGAAACGACGTCCATCAGTCTGTCGGCCTTTTTGATCCATTTGACGGTCTCTTTGGTGATACCGCAGTGGACGGTCATGAAATCCATTCCGTCCTTTGCGTGTTTTTCGATACCGCTGAAGATATCGTCCTCGGTCATTTCCACGATGGCGTTCTTCCTTGCGGCGAGAAGACCGGTCTGATAGATAGGGACGGAACCCATCATCACGGGGCAACGGGAAAGAAGTTCTTTTCTGATGGCATCGATGTCCCCGCCGGTGCTAAGGTCCATGATGGCATCTGCTCCGTATTCGATGGCGATGTCCATCTTGCGGATCTCAGGCTCTATGTCAGGCATATCACGTGAGGTTCCGATGTTGGCGTTGATCTTGACGGACATGCCGTCTCCGATAGCCGCCGGAGTAGGGTTGTGGATGGGGTTGCAGGGCATTACGATGCGCCCTTCCGCGATACCGTCAAGGATGAATCTCTCGGTTACATGCTCTTTTTCTGCGATGGCTTTGATCCTTTCGTCGGATTCTCCTCTTCTGGCCTGCTCCATGATGGTGCTCATTTGAAATCGATTACGAATCGTCATGCAATATTTCATGGTTGCCGATGAATCTGAGTCTGTAATGTTTATACGTCCTATTATCGCGTGCGCGCGCGTGCGTACGTGCGCGCACGCGTGACTTATATGTACGATGTTACCCTACCCTTCGCAATTAGAAATGAGGGATGCAAATGGCCAACGAAGAAGAATTCAGACAGGCCGAAGTCTATGATGCAGACAGCATCAAGGCCTTGAAAGGTCTCGAGGCGGTCCGCAAAAGGCCTGGTATGTATATCGGAAGCACCGACACCAGGGGTCTCCATCATCTTGTATACGAGGTCGTGGACAACTCCATCGATGAGGTAATGGCGGGATTCGCTACCCGTATCGATGTCATTGTGAACTCTGACGGCTCCATCTCCGTCATTGATGACGGAAGGGGTATCCCTACCGGTGTTCCCAAGGGTGAAACCAAATCCGCAATGGAACTCTGTCTTACCGATCTCCATGCAGGAGGTAAGTTCGATCAGAACGCATACAAGGTTTCCGGAGGTCTGCACGGAGTCGGAGTGTCTGTTGTGAACGCCCTGTCCTCCTGGATGGTCGCTACCGTCAAAAGGGAGGGAAAGATCCACAGGCAGTCTTACAAATGCGGTATACCCGATGGGCCTATCGAGATCATAGGTGAGACCGATGAGTCCGGTACCGCCATTACATTCCTTCCTGACAAAACCATGTTCGAGACCGTGATCTTCGATTTCGACATACTTCAGAACAGGTTCAGGAATCAGGCGTTCCTCAACACCAAGGTCACCATCTGTTTCGAAGATCAGAGGGTTGGAAAGAAAGAGACCTACCATTATGATGGAGGAGTAGGGGCATTTGTAAAATTCCTCAACCGTACCAAGACCCCGATCCATCCTGAACCCATCCTGATCAAAGGGGTCAAGGCCTTCACCGATCTCAAGGGAAAATCGGTCGAGGTCGATGTGGATATAGCTATGCAGTACACCGACGGTTACAACGAGTCCGTGGACTCTTTCGTTAACACCGTTTCCACCCCTGACGGCGGTACCCACCTTACCGGATACAGGATAGCCCTTACCAAGACCCTCAATGAATACGGTAAGGCGAACAACATTCTCAAGGACATCACCCTCGAAGGTTCCGATACCCGTGAAGGACTTACCGCGATCATCTCCATCAGGATGCCCGACCCCCAGTTCGAGAGTCAGACCAAGGAGAAGCTCGGAAGCAGTGTCGCACAGAACGCTGTGGCATCTGTCGTTTCCGAACAGCTTAAAACATTCCTCGAGGAGAACCCCTCTGTTGCACAGGTGATCCTCAAGAAAGCCATGTCTGCATTCCAGGGCAGGGAAGCTGCAAAGAAGGCCCGTGACGCCACCAGGAGGAAATCCCTGTTGGAATCCACCACCCTTCCTGGAAAACTCGCTGATTGTTCTGAAAAGGACCCTAGCAAGTGCGAGATCTTCATCGTCGAGGGAGAATCTGCAGGAGGAAGTGCCAAAATGGGAAGGGACCGTACCTTCCAGGCCATTCTCCCTATCAGAGGAAAGATCCTCAATGTCGAGAAGACCCGTCAGGACAAGCTTCTCGACCATGATGAGATCAGGAATCTCACCATCGCCATAGGCGGTGGAATCGGTAAGGATTTCGACATATCCAAGGTCAGGTACAACAAGATCGTAATCATGACCGATGCCGATGTCGATGGAGCACACATCGCCACCCTGCTTCTGACCTTGTTCTACAGGCAGATGAAGCCTCTTGTCGAGCAGGGATACGTCTATCTTGCCATGCCTCCCCTTTACAGGGTTTACAAGGGAAAGACCCAGAAGTACGCCTACAACGACGAGGAAATGGCAAAGGCCGTTGCAGAGATCGGTCAGGGAGCCAATGTAAGCAGGTACAAGGGTCTCGGAGAGATGAATCCTTCTCAGCTTTGGGACACCACTATGGATCCCGAGCAGAGGATGATGAAAAGGATCGAGATCGCCGATGCGATGCTTGCGGACCAGCTGTTCTCGACCCTTATGGGAGACGATGTCGAACCCAGGAGAGAGTTCATCATCGAACATGCGAACGAAGTCGTAAACCTGGATGTGTGATAGTATGGACGGAGAAGAAAGGATCATCAAACAGTCCGTCGAGAAAGAGATGCAGCGTTCCTACATCGATTACTCGATGTCTGTCATTGTCAGCAGGGCTCTGCCCGATGTACGTGACGGTCTCAAGCCCGTTCACAGGAAGATCATGTATGCGATGCATGACCTAGGTCTTGCATTCAACAGGCCTCACAAGAAATCCGCCACAGTGGTCGGAGAGGTTCTCGGTAAGTATCACCCTCACGGAGACAGTGCGGCCTACGAATCGATGGTCAGGATGGGTCAGCCCTTTTCCCTGAGGTACCCCCTTGTCGACGGACAGGGTAACTTCGGTTCCGTCGACGGAGATCCCGCGGCAGCCATGCGTTACACTGAGGCTAGACTTTCGAAAATGGCATCGGACCTTTTGCTGGACCTCGATAAGGACACCGTCGACTTCATGGACAACTTCGACGGTTCCCTCAAAGAGCCTTCCGTCCTGCCTTCCAAGTTCCCCAACCTTCTTGTGAACGGTTCCGACGGTATCGCCGTCGGAATGGCCACCAAGATGCCTCCCCACAACCTGAAGGAGGTCTGTGAAGCCATCGTCTATACGGTGGACAATCCCGATGTCAGTGTCCCCAAACTGATGGAGTTCGTTCCCGGACCCGATTTCCCCACAGGAGGTATCGTCAACGGTACTTCCGGTATCGTGGAGGCGTACACAACCGGAAGGGGAAGGATCAAGGTAAGGTCCAAGACCCACTACGAGGAGCAGAAGAACGGTAAGGTCTTCATCATCGTAGATGAGATCCCTTATCAGGTCAATAAGGCGGAACTTGTCAAAGCCATTGCGGAGCTCGTCAAGAACAAGGAGATCACCGGAATCACCGACCTCCGTGATGAGTCTGACAGGCGTGGAATGCGTATCGTCGTGGAACTTCACAAGGATGCCATCCCCGATGTCGTTCTCGAGAACCTGATGAAGAGAACCCAGATGGAGATCACCTACGGTATCATCAATCTCGCACTCGTGAACAACAAACCCACTTTGCTGGGGCTCAAGGAGATCATCACCCATTACATCACCCACAGGCGCAGTGTCGTCACCAGGAGGACCCAGTTCGAGCTTCGTGAAGCGGAGAAAAGGTTCCATATCCTCGATGCCCTGATGAAGGCTCTGAACGTCATCGACGAGGTCATAGAGCTCATCCGTGGATCCACATCCGGAGCAGAGGCGAACGAGGGTCTTCAGAAGCTTCTGCAGATCGATCAGCAGCAGGCCCAGGCCATCCTCGACATGAGGCTTCAGAAACTCACCGGTCTTGAGATCGATACTCTCAAGAAGGAATACGACGACCTCATCGCAAAGATGGCGGACCTCAAGGATATTCTCGCCACACCTGCAAGGATCGATTCTATCATAAAGAACGAACTCAACCAGATGAAAGACACCTACGGCGACGACCGCAGGACCGAGATCAGCAAGCAGGCCATGGAGGTCAATGCAGAGGACCTCATCCCCAAGGAGGACATGGTTTACACCCTTTCCGAGGACAATTACATCAAGAGGATGCCTCTCAGGACCTATAAGCAGCAGACTAGGGGTGGTGTCGGACTGACCGGCATGCAGACCAAGGAGACCGATCGTATTGCCAACATGTACATCGCCTCCAGTCATGACTATCTGATGTTCATCACCAACACCGGACGTCTTCTGTGGCTCAAGGGATACGCTGTACCCGAGGGTAGCAGACAGGCGAAGGGAAAACCCATTGTCAACCTGCTTTCCGATCTCCAGCCTGGAGAGAGCATCACCAACGTCATCCCCACTTCCGACTTCCCCGAGGACAAGTTCCTTGTGTTCTGTACCAAGAACGGTATGTTGAAGAAGACCGTCCTCAGTCAGTACGGAAACGTCAGGGCCAAGGGAATCAAGGCCACCAAGTTGGACGAGGGCGACGAGCTCATCGAGGTAGCACTCACCGATGGAAAGGACGATGTAGTCATCGCAACCAGAGGTGGACTTGCATGCAGGTTCAACGAGGACGATGTACGTCCCACTGGAAGGGACACCATGGGTGTCAAGGGAATGACCGTAGCACTCAATGACGAGGTCGTTTCCATGGCTATCGTGAAGTCCGATGATCTCCTTCTTACGGTCACTGAGCGTGGATTCGGTAAGATTTCCACCGTGGATGATTACCGTCTTACCCACCGTGGAGGAAAAGGTGTGATCACCATCAAGGTCAACAAGAGGAACGGTGGTGTGATCTCCGTAAGGAAGGTTACCGTGGACGATGAGCTTATGGTCATCTCCCAGAGCGGTAAGGTCATCCGTATGAAGGTGGACTCTATCCGTCAGACCGGACGTAACGCACAGGGTGTCAAGATCATGGAACTCAAGGACGACGATCTTGTCGCCGGAGTGGAACCTGTGAACCCTGTCGGAGGGGAGACCGAAACATCTACACAGTGAGGATAATGGGGAATCTATCCCCTAATCTTTCACAAAATAGGTCGTTGGAGGGGGTGATTCCCTATTATCGGGGGTCATCCCATCCATAGATTTATAAGTAAGAATAAGATTGGGGGAATTAAGCCGCCGTAGCTCAGTTGGGAGAGCGCGTGACTGAAGATCACGAGGTCGCTGGTTCGAACCCGGCTGGCGGCACCAT
>JAKSHW010000080.1 GCA_024399195.1 archaeon
ACCCGCCCTCCGAAGAGGGCAGGTGGAATCAGGAGCTCACTTGTTCCTGTTTCCGTTTGCAGCTGCAGAAGGCCTGGCCTTCTCAGCTCCGTGGCCCTTGTTCCTAAGTCCACGGCCGGCCTTACCGGCAGAGGTGAGTCCGCGGTAGACACGTTTCTTGTGTTTGTTGTTGCAGATCCAGTTGATCTTGGGGTCGTGCATGATGACGGGGTGTGCGGGATCTACAAGGATGACCTCGTACCACTCGCTCTGACCGTCAGCTCCAACCCAGTAGGAGTTGAGAACCTCAAGGTTCTGGTATCTCTTCTGGGTCCTCTCCTCGGCCATCCTCTGAAGGGATTTACCGACGATAAGCTGCTCCTCTCCCTTTCTCTTTGCCCTGCGTCCGGTGTTGATGTGTCTCTTTCTGAAGGCACCCTTCCTGACTTTGGCCCTTACAAGGACGTATCCCTGTTTGGCTTTGTATCCGAGGGCTCTTGCCCTGTCGAGCCTGGTGGGTTTCTCAATGCGGAGGAAGTTCTCTTCCTTTCTCCATTTGATCCTTCTCTCGATGTTGAGCGCCTTGACATAAGTGTTCTCGGCGTCTCCCCAGGCTTCAGAGATGTACTTGTACATGCTCTTTCCCTGAGGGTGGGTAGATACTTCGTCTGCCATTTTAATCACCTATACGGATTCGCCCTTACGGGTACATTTCCGCGGAACATAAAGCTCCGTGATTCCACCCATATTTGAGACGTATATATACTTGAGTCGCAACCCCGAGAAAACGAAGCCAACCTGTCAAGACATCAGAAGAAATCGTCAAGAGACATCGTCTTCTTTTTCTTAGGGACCTCGGCCTTCGGTTCGGACACGGATCTGGACTTGGAAACATCTGCAGGTTTCTGTTTCCTAGGAGCATCGCCTATATCGAACAAGGTGGTCTGTTGGGAATTGCTCAGAAGGTCCGCTTCGTCCCATCCGAACACCTCGGTGACCCTGGAAGCCATCTGTGCCAGACGTTCCGCATAATACTTGTAATCGGGTCTTGCGTTGAACGGGGCACCACTTACATACGGTTCCACCTGCTGAGGGCTCGAAGAGGCATTGGTGACGATCCATGAGACCTTCATTCCGGGAATGAAGTTGTAACCCATCGCCATCAGTTTCTTGGCCGCCTGAACATTGGCCATACGTTCGGGGTTCTCATAGGCCTCCAATCCTCTGCAGGTACGGGAGATCACAAGGTCCTCGGGACCTACCTTGCCGGTGATCGTGTTACGGACCGTGGTCTTTACAAGTGAAAGGGCACCTTCGTTATCCTCGTCCAGGATCTTCTCAAACAGTTCGGTCAACATCCTGCTCTGAAGGTCGAAAGAGTCCGAACGGCGTATCTCGTAACCCCTTACGAGAAGTTCCTCTTCCTTCGCAGGCCATACGATCCTTCCGACGTACCTCTTCTTCTTACCGTGCGAGAACAGAGGTTCCAACAGTTTCTCAAACTCAAGGACCTTCCCACCTTTGGAGAACCTTTCGGCCTGTTGTGTACCGAACTCCACCGCACCGTCTATATCATGATAGGGTGAAAGGACAAACACCGAATCGGTATCACCGTAGATCACAGGATATCCGTCGTCTTCCAACTGCTTGATGATGCCGGTGATGTTGGCTCTTGCAAAAGCTGTGATCGATGCACCGATGCTCTTGTCGGTGAACCTGTAGAACGAAGATGCGAATACCCCGTAGAACGTGTTCATGACGACCTTCACGGCCGCCTGAAGTCCGTCCAAGTACGCATGTTCATACTCGCTCTTGGAGGACCTCATCTGTTTTTTGATGGAGTCCCTCTGGTCCATCAGATCGGAAAGTATCCTAGGAAGCAGTCCTTTTCTTCTTTCAGGGGACATATATCTTGCACCGGAAGGTGCCACGATCTCCCCATCGTCACAAAGTGTGGTGAAACACACGTTGTTTGCGATCATGAGCGAAGGGTACATCGATTTGAAATCGAGAACGGTGACCCAATGGTAGAGACCGGGTTTCATGGTATGTACGTATCCGCCTTCGATCTGATCGCTGGAAGCGGAACGCCTACCGTTCATTGGAACGGCCACATTCTCACGGTCTGCGATCCTGATCAACAAGGAATCCGCCAAAGTGGAAGTACCGGATACGAGGACGTCCTCCACAGGCAGTTTGGATACCGCCGCAAGGTCCATCCCCTTACGCACGGTTCCGACCTTCAACAGGATGCGGAGGGCGAGTCTGGAATCCTGCACACAGTACTCGATCACCTTCTCCCGATTATCGACCCATTCCTCGTCCATATGACTCGGATCGACATCGAGTTTCTGTTCACCGAGGACCAACATGGAAACGGCGTTGAGGGTCTCCTGCTTGGGCCTCAGTTCCCTTTTAGCGGCCCACCAGGCATCCACGATAAGTCTCCCTTTGACCCTCCAGAACCTTTCGCTGAAGATCTTGGGCTGACCGTGGTCCCTTCCCCAAGGAAGTGCACCTTTCATACCGTTGTACTCGGCACGTTCCGAGATCTTACGGATATCATAGTTATCGATGTTGTACCCGGTGATCACATCGGGGTCCACCGCCTCGATGAGTTTTGCGAAATCGTTGATTATGTCCTTCTCCTCACCGTAGATCGGTTCAGGATAGGTGAACTCGCCGTTCTCCTCCACCGTGGTACAGATACAATAGATGGTGTTCTCCGAGATACTGTTCTCGATATCGAAAGAAAGGAACCTTAGACCAGGATCGAACGAATCTATGTTCTCGAAGGATTCCATCTTGACCACTAAATCCGTGGTATAGTCGAGATCCACTTCGGAACCAGTGACACGGATACAGGATGCCATATCGTTGTCGTAGATGAAACGGTCACAGTATTGGATGTCGCCCGCGAACACCTTGAACCTTCCGGAAAGACGGTTGCGATATGAAGACAGTGTAAAGGGGCTCTTCAACGACACTTTCAGTGTGTCTACCTTGTTACCATGGTACTCCAGTTCTTTATGTTCCACGGACTGGACCTCCGCATCGGCAGAAAGTCCGGACTCGATGGCCGGAGTGGGATCCATGATGTAGAAATAATGGTTGAAACCATAGACGGCAATGGTGATGGACTTCCTTTCACGGGTTTTACCGAACAGTTCGATGTACGGAACACCGTTGTTATCAGTCGTATACGATGCACTAAGAAGTCTGACATCCCATATGCCGCTCATGGTCCTCACTTGTTTGCTACGATCCTGATTATATCTCCAGGCTCAAGAAGATAGTCTGCACCGACGGTACGGTGGGTTCTGCAGTTCACGGCCCTGATGAACTTCTCACCGAGGTCCGTATGGATCCTGTATGCAAGGTCCCTTGCAGTGGATCCTCTAGGTACAAGATGACAGTCGGGAAGGACACGTCCGAAATGGTCACAGAGCTTTCCCTCGTCCTCTACGGGGTAGACGGGGATGTAGTCGAGGGTCTTGTACACAGCATCCTCGAGACACCTCTGGATTCCGGTTCCACCGAACTTCTTCATGTTCTCGTTCATGTAGTCGAGGGCCTTCCTCTGACCTTCGTTAAGGTTCACTCCCTCCTTGATCTTGAAGCATTCGTCACCAGGTACGTATTCGACGAGGCCTACCTTCTCGGCCTTCTTGAGAGCAAGCTCGGTCTCGGCCATTGTAGGTACGCATCCCTCTCCAAGAGCCTCGATCTTCTTGAAATTCTCAGCAGGGGCGATATCGGCCTTGTTCATGGCGATGATCATGGGCTTGGAGAGTTTCCTGACCTCCGAACAGAATTTGAGAAGGGATTCGTCGTCCCACTGCGTAGGATCTGCGGAAAGGGATACCTTGTCCAACGCCGCTTTTACCTGACCTTCGGTGACCTTCAGACCTGCAAGCCTCTCAGCAAGAACGGTCTCGGGCTTGCTTCCGTTCATCTTGGCCTGTCTTGCGATCTTTCCAAGACCGTCTTTGACGATCTCCCTCATCCAGCAGTCGATCTCGTTACGGAGGAAAGAGATATCCTCTGTAGGATCGAACTCGCCTACTTTACCGGGAAGTCCTTCGATATTCGTGGAACCACTGACGTCCACCACGTTGACCAACGCATCGGCCTGCCTGAGATCGTCCAGGAACCTGTTTCCCAGACCTTTTCCCTGCCATGCATCGGGGACCAGACCTGCGACATCCAAAAGATCGACGGGGATCATCCTGACACCGTTGATGCAAAGAGAGTTATGAGGGGTACAGGTGACTCCCAACTGTTTACAGGGACAGGGATAACGTACGTATCCCACTCCCTTGTTAGGTTCGATAGTAGTGAAAGGATAGTTGGCGATCTCGACGGGGGCCATGGTAGCCGCGCCGAACATCGTCGATTTCCCTACGTTTGGCTTACCGACAATGCCTATCTGCATGTAATCATAAGGAAGATAGATTACTCTGAATTATAGGTTGAGGTCGTACACGGCATCGGCTATCTCGGCGATCTCTGCAGGCCTCAGAGATTCGATACGTGCATCCGCATAAGGGATCTGATCGTTACTCTGGATCATCCTTGCGGATTTCAGAGAAGTACCTATTTTCTTACGACGGTGGTCGAAACATACCTGCGTAACCTTGAAGAAGGTTTTCTCGTCCTTCACCTGGAACGGGGCCGGACGGGGAACGATGGATACAAGACAGGAGTCCACCTTAGGCTGGGGTTTGAACCTAGAACGAGGGACGTTCTCTTCGATCTTGCAGTCCGCTTTGAAGAAAAGATTGACGGTCAGGCGGGAATAATCGGGAGAACCGACATCGGCCACCATCCTGTCAGCGAACTCTTTCTGAACCATCACTACGGCTTTCTTGAAGTCGTATTCCAACAATTTGAATATGATAGGTGTGGAAACACTGTAAGGAAGATTGCTGACGAACCTTTCGAACGGGGGGAAAGGTACCTTCACAGCATCACCATGTATCAAGGTAAGGTCCTCACCGTAAGTCTCCGAGATGTATTTCGCAAGGATATCATCTATCTCGATACAGGTCAAAGGATTGCCAGTGGCGACCAACCTTTTCGTAAGTATACCAAGTCCGGGACCTACTTCCAAAACACGGTCACCCGGACAGATGTCCGCATAACCGATGTGTCTATCGGCTATGCGGCCATCGGTCAGAAAGTTCTGACCTTTCGCCTTGGTGGGAATTACTCCCGTTTCAGCGATAAGTCTTCCTGTTTCTCCGCTCATCTCTTCCTGCCCCACGGTCGTCTCTTCCAGTTCCACGATCGTTGCGGAAGGAAGGCTTGTGTTCGTTGTTCCAATCGGCCCTAGGTGAGGCGGGAGCGGGTTTGTTGTCCTTCACGAAAAGAAGGTGCTTCCTGTTCTCCTTATCGGAAAGTTCAAGGACGATCCTGTCCACGATGAACTTCTCGGGAGCCTTCAAGGCAGGAATACGGGTAAGCATGTCTTCGAAGCTGAGGAAAGGACCTTTCTTTCTCTCATCGAGGATGAGCTGCATGGTCTTCTTTCCAAGTCCGGGAAGCTCTTCAAGGGTGTGTTTACGAAGACTGAGGGCATCGCACTCGTTGTAGAACTTCACGTAATAGGCTTCCTTGCTTTTCACAAGCGTGGAAACAGCATACTCGAGTTCGGACTGAGCGGCACCGGTGAGATCGCTGTAACCGACCCTGCGTTTCACATGGTCGATGACATCCCTCTTTGCAGGGTCCTTTCCGATGAATACCCTGTCGCCGAACATGATGTTGGCCTTGGGTTTAGCTACAAGTTCGAAGAGTTTGTACTCCTCCTCACCGATAGCGTAAACGAGAGGTTCCTTCCTATCGAAACTTCCGCCTACTATAGACGGCAAGTAATCTAAGACAATGACGTACTCTTCCATAAGTTTCCCTCCGGAATGGAATCAGAGATATTCTGCAACGGTCTCCAGGATTCTGTCGGTAAGTTCTGCATCGAGGTTTACTTTCTCTTTAGAGAAAATAGCACGAACATCAGCAGGGTACTTAGGAAGCATGTCCACGATCTTTACGGGAACGGACTCGTTCTCGAGATCGTAATCAGCAAGAAGGTCCACAAGCTTCTGGGTGAGCTCCTGGGCCTGTTCAAGGCTAATAGGGCAGATGGCCTCGGCGTGGGCCATGGCTGCTTTCTGAGAAGGAAGGAGATCGCCTCCCCTCTTCATGTGTTCTGCAGTCATCATTTCCCTTACTTCTGCCAATGTAACATATTTGCCATCTGCCATATTAACCACCTTTAATTGTTTTCAATCACGCTTTTGCAAGAACGAGGTGCTCAGGGCGAGCTACGACGATCTTGGTCTTTCCGCCGACGTTGACGGAAACTTCGAAGGCACTTCCGCGCTCTGCGATAACGACACCGGTAAGTCCGTGGAACCTGGAGTGAGGCATACCTTTGTGGATGCTGGGGTCGATAACGATGTTGACTTTCTGTCCAACCTCGAAAGCCTGGAACTCCCTGGTGATAGGGGAAAGTCCGCGTGCGCGGGGCTTCTTTTTGATAAGCTGGCGGGTCTTGGACCTGAATCCTCTGGATCTCTGCATTTTAATCCCTCTTTGATCGTCATTATAACGCCCATGACGGTCTAAGGGACCAGGTCACTGGATAAGCGACATGTCATCGTCCCAACCTCCGTCCGATATAGTATACCGTACTTAGGTTTCATGATCAGTTCGAATGCGGGATTGATGACGTGACTACGTTCTCCGCCTTCCACAGTAGATCGTCCATTTTTCAAGGAATAGTTCCGTTGCGGGGACCCTATGGATGGTAGACGTTTTTGATGATGTTCGCCCCAACTATGTCTAATTATAAAATCTATCGCTTGGACCTAAACCAAACCGGCTACAGGGAATAGAAAAGTATACAAAATCGGGCTGGGGGCCGGGTTTCCCCGACCCTTTGCCTCAGTTAATGGGTTTATGCGAGAACGTAGGTTCCAGCTGCAACTTTGACGTAGTCGTGTCCTGCAAGCTTTGCATCCTTTGCGGCCTCACCCTGGAAAGTCATTCCGTAGAAGGAGTACTTTCCAACGTTGGTAAGGTCACCGGAGAAAGTGAAGGAGTCGATGTTGTCGTAGTTGTAGAATGCGTACTTGTCAACGTGGGCGACACCGTCGTAGATGACGACCTTGTTGAAGCACTGCATGTAGTTGTACCAGGGAACACTTGCGTAGTTCTTGCTGTCTGCCATGTCTCCACCATAGATGGAGAGAACACCGAAGTACTCTTCCTCAACGGGGGAGACTCCGATTTCCCAGATGGCGTCACCGGAGATACCGACAACATCGGTTGCAACGAGTGCGTAGGATCCGCACTTGGTGAAGGCGAGGTTGTTGACGATAGCGGTGTTGACACCCTTGCTGAGCATGAAGATAGACTGGGTACTGCTGGTGTTGGGACCTCTGGTCTCAGCAGTGATGACGTTGTCAATAGAGACGGTTCCATCATCGTTGTACATGTAGAAGTTGACGGAGAATGCCCATTTTCCAATGTTCTTAACTCCGGCACCGAACACGACGTTGGTGAAGGCGACGACTTTGTTGAAAGCGTACTTGCTGATGGTTACAACGGAGTCACCGATGTAAAGGTTCTTGATCTTCATTGCGTGGAACGCGAACTGACCAATGGTGGTGATTCCGGTGAAGCCTGCATCTGCGTAAGACTCAAGGAGGTCTGCGACGACGAGGTACTCGGCGCCGGTGACAAGTCCGAACTCGAAGAGGAGATCTGCAACGGTGTCGTACTCAGATGCATCACCGAGAATGAAGACATTCTGGATGGTGGAGTTGAATACTGCCCAGGGAGCAGACTCGGTCTTGGTGTAGTCGTACATGTCTCCGTTTCCGAGGACGATAAGGGTCTTGCAGTCATCGGTGACGTACCAGTAGACCTCATCTCCAGCAGAGATGAACTCGGCGTCGAGGACAAGGTTGCTGGTAACGGGTGCATCGAGATCGTAAGCGACTCCGGCCTCGGTGAATACGAATGCTTCCTGCTGGAAGGGAGTAAGGACGGACCTAAGGGAGTCACCCTCTCCGACAAGGACTTCGTCTCCGTTGATCTCAACGGTGAAGACATCGAGCCACTTGACGAAGGAAACGATGCTGACAGTCATGGGTGCGGTGATGTCGACAGGGACGGTAAGGGACTCGTCGGCGTAGTATCCACCGAAGGATTTACCCTCTCTGTAGGAGTCTGCAGTCTTGAAGCTGTGTCCAACCTCGACCTCGAAGACGTGTGCGGTGGTGTAGTTGCCACCGATGTAATCGTTGTCGATGCTGTCGATGATGATGAGGACAAGGGGTGCGGGGACGACTCCCTCAACGGTGATGACGACGTCCTCAGCGGGCATCTCGAATCCGTAGAAGTAGTTCTCTCCGAAGAAGTATCCGAAGTACTCAATGACATCTCCGTAGATAGCAGCAACGGGGTAGCCGTTCACGTAAACGACGTACTCGGAAGTGGACTGGTATCCGTTGAAGATCTCGACATCGAAATCAACAAAGCTCTTGTACTGTGCAGTTGCGGGTGCGGTGATGTGGTAACCCTCGCCATCGATTGCGGTGATGGTGTAGGTTGCAGGGACGACTCCGTCAACAACGATGGTGACATCGTGGGCGGGCATCTCGAAGGTAAAGGTCATGCCGGTTCCGACAAGCTCTTTTCCGTCGACAACGACCTTGAAGTCCTCGCTAGCAACGAATCCTTTCTCGAGAACAACGTCGAAGGTGACGGTGTCAAGGTACTTTGCGGATTCGGGTGCGGTGGTAGCGGCTCCGTCAACGACATCCTGGTAGATGGCGTAGGTGCGGGTGTCGATACCGGTAGCGGTGATGGTAACGTCCTGAGCGGGCATTACGAACTCGTATCCAAGGTAGGTTCCAGGGATGGCAGATACGGCGACAGAGGTTCCGTCAGCTCCGGTAACGAAGACGGTGAAGTCCTCGGTAACCATGTATCC
>JAKSHW010000081.1 GCA_024399195.1 archaeon
CGAAGGAGATGAACTCGGTGACGTGCCTGTTGGTGTTGGAGAGCTCCGCACGGAAGGCGGGACCGAGCTCGAACACACGTTCGAGTCCGGAGGCCATCAGGATCTGCTTGTAGAGCTGGGGGGACTGTGCGAGGAACGCGGGTTTGTCGAAGTACTGGATCTGGAAGAGCTCCGCTCCACCCTCGGCACCTGCGGCGTTGATCTTGGGGGTGTAGACCTGGGTGAAACCGTTTTCGCGGACGGCCTCCTCGATAAGCTCGACCATCATGGCCTTGAGCTCGAAGACTGCTTTGATCTCGGGCTTCCTGACGTCCATGAACCTGTGGTCGAGACGGGTGTCCATTCCTGCGTCGACCTTGTCGATGACACCGAGGGGGAGAGGCACTGCGGCCCTGCTGTAGACCTCGCATGCGGTGGGGATGAGCTCGAGGCCGAGGGCGGTCTGGTTGCTAGCCTTGACCTCTCCGGTGATGGCAACTACGGACTCCCTGGAAAGTTTGGTGAGCTCTTCGAAAAGCGTAGGCTCGATCTTCTTCTTGGGAAGGGTCACCTGGATGGTCCCGAACCTGTCCCTGAGGGTGACGAAGGAGATACCTCCGAGGTTCCTGACATCCTGTACCCATCCTTTGACGGTCGCGGTTCCGTCTTCGACAGATATGTTGCTGGAGTTTCTTACTGCCATTTCAATCGCACGTCAATTCTCTTCCTACATAATAAGGTTCTTTATCATGTCCGCGTGGCCTTTTAAGTAATGTACCAACCTACTTATATTAAGGAACCGTCACCGTAGACATTCGGTGTAACTATGGCTGAGAAAGTCACTGTATCGATTATCAAAGCAGACGTAGGATCCATCGCCGGTCACATGACCCCCCATCCTTCTATGATGGCAAAGGCGAAAGAGATCCTTACCGACAAACAGAAACAGGGAATCATTGAGGATTTCTACGTCACCCGTTGCGGAGACGACATCAATCTCTTCCTGACCCACTACAAAGGCGAGAACAACTCCGAGGTCCACGGTGCCGCATGGGAGTGCTTCTCCGAGGCTACCAAGCTCTCCAAGGCAATGCACCTCTACGCCGCAGGACAGGACCTTCTGACCGACGCCTTCTCCGGAAACGTCAAAGGAGCAGGACCCGGTTCCGCCGAGATGTCCTTCGAGGAGAGGCCTTCCGAGCCCCTTCTGTTCTTCATGGCAGACAAGACCGAGCCTTCCGTCTACTCCCCCATTCTTTCCAAGATCTACCTCGACCCCTTCACCACCACCGGACTTGTCATCGACAAGCGTGCAAAGATGGGATTCGACGTCGAGATCCAGGACGTCCTCGACAACAAGAAGGTCATCATGTCCTCCCCTGAGGAGACCCTTAGCATCCTGAGCCTTCTCGGAGACACCTACAGATACGCAATCAAGAAAGTATACAGCCGTGCGGGTCTCGGTCCCGCTTGCGTCGTTTCCACCGACAAGCTCAACATGACCGCCGGTTCCTACGTCGGAAAGGACGATCCCGTCTGCATCTGCAGGTGCCAGTCCGGATTCCCCTCCGTCGGAGAGTACACCCAGGTCTTCCAGCAGACCTGGCTTGCAGCCGGATGGATGCGCGGATCCCACATCGGTGCAGTCTACCCCTGCTCCCCCGAGGACTCCAACCCCGTCTACTACGACGGACCCCCGAGAATGTGCTGCCTTGGATTCCAGCTCTGCAACGGTAAGCTCCAGGGACTTGAGGCCCCCGGCGTGAAAGGCGGAGACCACCAGCCCGTCGACGTCTTCGGAAGCGACACCTGGAACCTTGCACGTGAGAACGCCATCAGGGCATCCGTCATGATGAGGTCCCAGGGACCCTTCATGCCTTCCATCCTCGGTTCCGAGGAGATGGAGTACACCTCCAGGCCTGCCGTCCTCGAGGACCTCAAGAAGAGGTTCGTCTCCTGCGACGACGAAGAAGCAGACAAGAAGTGCTGCTGCTGCGGAAAGAAGGACAAATCCGATGTCGAGTGATCTCGGCACAAAGGTAGTAATCATCAATTTCAAGGCATACGCCGAGGTCGACGGACCCAAAGCCGTCGACCTGGCCAAAACCTGTGAAAAGGTTGCTACCGAGACGGGGACCAACATCATCGCATGCCCCCCTATGGTTGAACTTTCGAAGGTCGCTGGGTCCGTAGGTATCCCTGTTCTCTCGCAGAACATCGATCCTAAGAAGCCTGGATCCGCCACTGGTTGGATCACCCCTTCGATGGTGAAATCCTGCGGATGTGCGGGAACCCTCATCAACCACGCGGAACACAAAGTCGCACCTGAGGTTGTCGGAGAGGCCGTCAAGATGGCCCACGAGCTCGGTCTTGCTACCGTAGTGTGTGCCAACACCGTGGAAGATGCGATCGTCCTTGCGAAATACGCCCCCGAGTACATTGCCGTAGAGCCCCCCGAGCTCATCGGAGGGGACATCTCCGTCACTTCCGCCGACCCTGCGATCGTCAAGAACACGGTCGAACAGGTCAAGGCGGTCGACCCCTCTATCCGCGTCCTCTGCGGAGCCGGTGTCAAGACCGGAAAGGATGTCGAGGCGGCACTCGCTCTCGGAGCGGACGGTGTCCTTCTTGCTTCCGGAGTCGTCAAGGCCAAGGATCAGTACGCTGTTCTTAAAGACCTTGTAAGCGGACTCTGAATCAAACAATAACGGCCCTTCGGGGCCTTTCATTTTTAGAAAAAGTACCAGGGTTTCCCCTGGATTTGGAAATCAAAGGTATCTGACGGTCTCTTCGATGGGCTTGCATTTCTCGTGGTTGGGCGAGGGAACGCAATCCTCTGCGGCGTAACCGAGGGGCATGAGGAGGACAAGCTTCTCGTTGGAGGGGATACCGAGGGCTTCTGCGGTTTTGGTGTTGGGGAAGTAGTTCAGCCATATGGAGCCGATTCCCAGTTCGGTGGCCTCGAGCATGATGTGGGTTGCAACGATGGATACATCCTGTTCTCCGGAGCGGATCCCTTCTTCAAAGGGGTTCTTGAAATCGACGGCGGTGTCGTATGCGATCGCAAGAACGGTCTTGGAACCGAAGATGCAAGGGGTAAGTTCATTGAGCTTTGCGAGAAGGGCCTCGTCACGTACGACATAGATCCTCTGAGACTGGTCGTTCTTGGCGGTAGGTGCGATGTTTCCTGCCTCGAGTATGAGGTCGAGTTTCTCTTTCTCGATTGGCTGGTTGGTGAACTTACGTACGGAATATCTCTTTTTGGCGAGCTCGATAAACTCCATAATTGTACATCATAGCGTCCGTTATAAGGGTTGCTAGGGTCAGTGCTAACTGTACGGTCCATGTTTAAACAACTGCTTCCTGATGATCGGTGCATGGTAAAACCCGCCCTGTTCCTGTTACCCGTCTTCATCATCATTCTCATCATACCATCGTCTATCGATGGTTCGGACGGGGCCGCACAGAACGGTTCTGTGGTTTTCACTGAGGTAGATCCCTACAATGAGGGTTTCACCATAACCAACACGTCTAATTTCAGAGTGGACCTCAAAGGTTACGTCATAACGGACGGTGAAGGGAAATTGACCTTCAAAAACCGTACCGACCTTGATTCAGGAGCCTCTTTGACGGTCGTGAAGAGCAAGGATCAATCGATATGGTTCCTTTCGAGGGAAAACACCGTTACATTCTCCAGTACCACGTTCACGAAATCGGGTTCTTTCATAATAGCGAATGCAGGGGACGACCTTTACATCTACGATAACAACGAGTTCCTGTTGGACACCGTCGTGTTCGGATCGGCAAGCGGAAAGGTCAGAGGGTGGAACGGGGACCCCGTACAGGTACCTAATAAACATTACATGAAACGTATCGGCGGAGACACGGACTCTCCATCGGACTGGGTCGCCATCAGGCCGGGAATGACCGAATACGTGTTCGACCCGAATCTGTCGTTCAAGGCGACGATATCACCGTTCTCGTTCCCTGAATGCGAAGGGATACCTGTATTGAAAACCCTGGAATCCGCAAAAAGGACCGTGGATCTGAACATCTATCAGCTTACAAGTACGGATCTGGTGGCACTTCTCTGTAAACTCGAGGGAAAAGGAGTGGAGGTACGCGTTCTCCTGGAAGGCACACCTACAGGTCAGAACACCATCGGAAGCACATCGATATCCCTTATGGCATCGTTGTCGGAGGCGGGGGGCGAGGTGAGGCTTATCAATGTCGACAAATCGGTCAGATACACGTACGACCATGCGAAATACATGGTGATCGACGGTACGAAGGTCGTGATTACCTCCGAAAACTACACTTCGGGTAATTTTTCAGACCAGGGGAACCGTGGATGGGGTGCAGTCATCGAGGGTGAAGGTTACGCGAAATACATGGAAAAGGTGTTCGAGAACGATTTTTCGATGGAATGGGGCGATGTTGTCCCTTTCGAAAAGGCATATACCAATGTCAAAGGGGAGAAACTGACCTACAACGGTTGTGGAAGTTTCACGTTCAACAGGTATTCGGGAACGGTATCCCCCGTATTGTCCCCCGACTATTCATTGGACGCATTGGAAGCGTTCATTGGTTCCGCCAGGAACAGGTTGTATGTGGAACAGATGGACCTCGGAAGCAGTTTGTCCTCCGTCAGAGGGGACACCCCTGTAGCTTGGATGATAGAAAGGTCCGATAACGGTGTCGATGTCAGGTACATCCTCGACGCATCCCAGGCCGACCGTTCCACCCATCAGGGATATGTCGATGACATAACCGCATGTAGTTCCGTGAAGGCCATCACTGTGAACGGCAACAAGGACATCGGATATTCCCTGATCCACAACAAAGGTGTGATCGTGGACGATTCGGTCTGGATAGGGTCGATCAATTGGACGGATACCTCGTTTTCCAACAACCGTGAGACTGCTGTCATAATAGACTCCAGACAGGTATCGGAATTCTTCGTACAAAGGTTCATGGACGATTTCGGTAAAAACGCGTTCACCGTCGAGGACGAAGGTGTGGTGTTGTCAGTGGAGTTCGTTTCCATAGAGGGAGTGACCGCCATCAGGATGGACGTGGACGGGCCCGAGGGTGTGGAATACCGTTGGGAACCGGGTGATGGGAACGTCCGTGTGACCTCGTTTTCGTCCGTGTTGTTCGATACGCCTCCGATAGGCACATACATCGCAAAGGTGACCGTCGTAGGGACGGACATCCAGGATACGGTGACCTATACCGTCGATGAAACAACGGTGGAGACAGCCGACAAAGGAGGGTTCACGTTGACCGATTACACGTTTTTCGCGGCGGCCATAGTGTTCTCCATAGGTTCTATAGCGGCCATACTGAGGGACAGGGCGGAGAACAGACGTCTCAAGGAGAAGGCATCCCAATACCGTTGGAACAGGTACTGATATATGCGGACGTGATAACCCATATGAGGGAATCGTAATGGAGATCAGGGTCATGCGTCCTGGAGACGAGAACGGTGCGTATTCGGTCATGTACCATTCGTTGGACCAGTATTTCACACAGGACGTCATTGGATATTTCATGATGCAATGGCCTGCCGGACAGATAGTCGCACTCGATTTCACCGGAAGGGTGATAGGTTATCTCGCGGGGGCACGTCTGCAGAACCGTAAGGCGTCAATCCATCTGTTCTGTGTGGATTCCCAGTACCGTGGTCGTGGAATAGGTTCCTCCATGTTACAGAGGTTCAGACAGGCCGCGATAATGGAAGGTCTCGGCACGATACAGTTGGAGGTTCGTGACACGAACGTCTCTGCGATCTCGTTCTACCGCAGACACGGGTTCGTCACCACCGAGAACCTTCCCGGATTCTATAACGACGGTGGCGATGGCATCCGTATGGAACTGTCCCTATTCCGTAACGCTCCGACAGGGGCCGTCTCATGGATGAACGGCCTCAGTTGAAATGCCGTGACGACAAATCAAATATAACCGTGGTTCGGGATACCCTGCCATATGACAGACGATCCGAAAGCACTTTTCGATATTGCCTATTCGAAATATACCTCCTACATCGGTGACACGACCGACGAGATCAGGGGTCTGTTCGAGAAGGCCGCAGAAGCCGGTTCCAAAGACGCGATGTATTACCTCGGATTCTTCTATGACAAGGCCGATGGTGTCCCCGAAGACGTCGAAAAGGCGATCGGATACTATACCGCATCGGGAACCCCTGATTCCGTGTTCGCCATCGGTGTCCTCCATTACTACGGTAAAGGTTTTCCCCAATCCTATGAGAAAGCGTACAGTCTTTTCACAGAGGCCGCCGAGGCAGGTTCCGAAAGGGCGATGTTCAATCTCGGAGTGATGTGCGAAGCAGGGACCGGTGTCGAGAAGGACCTTGGAAAAGCGATGGACTTCTATCTTAAGGCTTCCGAAATGGGTTCTGCAAAGGCGGAATACAACATCGGTACCATGTACAGGGATGGAAAAGGCGTCCCCAAATCCCCTGAAAAAGCGTTGGAATGGTACAAGAAGTCCGCCGAGAAAGGATTCGGAAAGGCGGTCTGCAGTGTAGGAATGGCATATTACCATGGAAACGGCGTCAAGAAGGACAACTATGAGGCGATGAGGTGGTTCGTGAAAGGGACCGAGCTCGGAAACAAGAAGTCCGAAATGATGGCGAACATGGTAAAGAAACAGATGAACGTCATCAGTTCCATTCTTTGAAACACAATAAAACCCCTGTGGAGAACCCACAGGGTAAGTATTTTCAGTTGAACATCTGGTCGGAAACGGTATCGTTCTGCAGATAGTATTCCGACTTCTGCTTCTGGGCATCGGAGATGTCGTGGGACATACCTTTCTGGTAGGATCCGTAACGTGCCTTGATCTGGTCCTCGACGGGAGTAGACCTCTTCTTGGCTCTCTGCACCTGGTCTGCGGTGATGAATTCGGTCTTCTCCATGACCGCAAGGTCTCCTGCGGCCCTGATGAGTCCACCGAGCTCCCTGAGCCTGAGGGTGAGGGAGTTGAGCTGTCCGTCCGCCTTCGCACGTTTCTTTCCTTCGGA
The DNA here is from genome assembly GCA_024399195.1 of archaeon. Lineage (GTDB taxonomy): Archaea > Thermoplasmatota > Thermoplasmata > Methanomassiliicoccales > Methanomethylophilaceae > Methanomethylophilus. The sequence goes on from JAKSHW010000081.1 coordinate 7,025, forward strand.
GATGACCTCTTCGACGGCTTCGATGGATGCGTGGGGGATGTGTCCGTCCATCACGATCTCCTGGGCCACGAACTGTGCGTATTTGGCACGGTTGTGGCTGTTGTCGGGCATGGCGACGTCCACGAGGACCTCGTATCCGTTACCGATGATCCTCGACCTGAGTGGCGAAAGGATGTTCTCGAGGTCCTGGAGGTTGCATGCGGCGACGAGGATGAAGTCGCAGGGTACGTTCTCGACCTTGACGCTTGCACCGGAGGACTGGGGGTTGCGTCCGGTGATGGGGAACTTCTTGTCCTGCATGGCGGTCAGGATGAACCTCTGCAGGGATCCGAGATGGGAGATCTCGTCGACGAAGAGGACACCTTCGTGTGCTTCGTGGATGGCTCCGGGGATGACCCTCTGGTACGCGGGGGTTCCGAGCTTGTCGTGACCGCCGTAGGGGTCGTGCCTGACGTCTCCGAGGAGCTCGGTCTCGGACGCACCGGTCGCCATGACGAAGGGGTCCCTGTCGATCTTGACGAGGGTCTTCGCATTGGACTTCTTGTTGAGGGAGTTCCTCTTCTGGAGGGCCTTGGTGTCGAGCATCCTGATCTTGTCGCCTGCACGCTCGAAGACCACGGTCTCCTCGGTTCCGTCCGCAAGGATACGGGTGGTGTTGACCCTCTCCTTTCCGACAGGTCCTGCGGAGATACCGGCGGATTCGAGCATGCCGAAGATGTCTCCGAAGGGGGTGTTCCCGCCTGCACGCTCGATCTTCGCCTTACCGCACTGGGGACAGGTGATGTCGGTGGGTTCGGAGTACATTCCGCAGTTCTTACAGAGGTATCCGAGACGTTCGGAGACGTTCTTGGGGGCGTTGGGGGGATCGAGGAGCTTACCGATGGACTCCTTGATCTCCTTGGCCTCGCTGTCCACCTTTGCGGAATCGAGGATGTCGAGGAACGGCCTCTCGGGGTTCTCGGGGTTGTGGACGACCCTGATCTCCTCGTGTGCGTGGGGCAGGTTCATCGAGATGGCCCTGGCGATCATCGATTTACCGGTTCCGGGCGGACCTACGAGAAGGAGGTTTCTGCGCTGTACGGCGGCGATCTTCGCAAGGGTGATGGCCTCTTCCTGTCCGAGGACCCTGTCGAGAGGGTCGGAGGGGATAAGGATATCCGCGGTGCTTTCAAGGTCTTTTACATCGTCCCATTCGTTGACAAGGGTCTTGTTCTCTTCCATATCATCACCTCAGACAAGGTCGCTCCTTTCGAAGATCGTGAGATCGGCGGGGAGTTTGGCGATCTTTCCCTTGCGTTTGCACACAAGGGTCTTGATGCCGAGGCCCGAGGCGATATCCACGATGTTCTGGGAGATGACGCCGTCGAACACGATGCTCTTGATGTCGGAGCTACCGCTTTCCTTCAGATAGTTCGCCAGGTTCTTCACTTCCACTTTGTTCAGGGTGTTCCCCTCTCCGTCGAGGAGGACGGAGTTGCGGGTACCGGAGACGTTCTGCAGGATGTCCTTGAGGACGTTCTGCTCGTCGGTGAGGACCTTTTCGCTCTTTACGGTCTTCTTTCCGCGGATCACCCTTTTCTTGGGTTTCTCCTCGACCACAGGTTCTTCCTCCACAGGGGCCTCGACGGTCTCCTCTGCAGGGACCTTCTCGACCTGGGGTTCGTCCACGACGGGGGTCTCTTCTACCACAGGTTCCTCCTCCACGGGAACGGATTCCTCCACAGGGGCCTCGACGGTCTCCTCTGCAGGGACCTTCTCGACCTGGGGTTCGTCCACGACGGGGGT
>JAKSHW010000082.1 GCA_024399195.1 archaeon
ATCGCTTTCACGTTCTTCGGATGGGACAGGTTGACCTTCGGCCATTTCCTCAGGTCGCTCTGCTGTTCCTACGCCGTGGGTTTCACGGCCCTGGGCCTGGTCGCATACTTCCACACCGACGGACACTACCTCAACAAACATCTGGTGACGGCGGCGATCCTCCTGGGATCCGTGGCCTTGGCCTACGTCCTGTGGCTGGGATACACCGGGGAGAACACCGATATGCTGGTGCCCGGGTTCTTCATGGAGATCACAAGGTTCGATTTCGATGATATCATGTACGACACGTTCGCAGGGGTCATCCTGCTGGCGATGGGTACTTACTTCGCATGCCACGGTGTCCTGGCGGTGGTCGTCGCCTACTTCAGGAAGAACTACCACCGTATCTTCCTGTCACTGAAGAGAGAAGGGTCGTCCAGACTCAAGAACTCCGCCTACAAGCTGTTCCAAGTGCCCTACATAATCGATGTGAAGGAGATCATCCTTCATCCGACGGACATCGGGAAGTTCAATTTCACCATGTTCCGTAACATCCTCCTGTACGAGGTCGTGGCCGGCCTGGTCATAGCGTCGTACCTGTTGCTCAACCCCGTGATGCTCGGAGAGATCGGAACGTCCGAGATGATGATCATCCTCATGCTCATCTCGCTCTTCGTCTGCACCCTAGTCATACCGGTAAGCATCGTCAAAGCCCTCGGTGTAGAGGCCGGATCCGATGCTCCCCGCCCGTACGTCCTTTGGAAAGGAATGAAGGACCGCATATTCCACGGTTCGTTCTATATCGCCCTGTTCCTCACCCTCCTGTGGGTGTCCCTGTACGTAGGGGTCGACAGTACCCGTGTGACCAACTCCTATCTGGGATACATCTTCTTCATGGTCCTGATGTCATGCATGGTGACCTTTGTGTATACCAACTCGTTCTACATAGGCTTCAGGAACGGTATAATCCGCAATTTCGAGGATGCAGAGAAGAAGGAATGAGCGGCTGGGCATACACGTATCGGTCCGTTCAAGCGTTTTTATACTGTGTGTCCGTTTTCGGTACCATGAGCGATCCCGCGTACGAGGCTATAAAAAAGGCCCGCAGACAGGAAGAAGGCAACAATCCCGAAGGCGCCGTGAAGACCCTCGAAGACTACCTGGCCACCGATCCCCACTGCATCCCGCCCCGTATGGAGCTCGCCAGAATATACACATATAAAACGAACCAGAGAAAATACGGGATAGTCCAACTGCAGGTCATCCTGGAACTGGAACCGGACAACATAGACGCCCTCAAGGCCCTCACCACGGTACTGATGCTTGACAAGCACAACAACGCCGACGTGGATGCCATGTACACCCGCCTCATCCCCTTGGTGGCAGCCAAAAACGACCCCAAGGAGTTCGCGGCGGTATGTACCGCATACGCGGTGTTCCTGAGAAGACAGATGCTGCAGTTCAACAAGGCCGCGGAATACTACGAGAAGGCCCTCACGTCATGTCCCGACAAATACGAGTACCATCTCGACTATGCCGTACTTCTGCTCAACGACCTCAAGGACTATGCCAAGGCCAAGGAGGAACTGGAACTCCTGATGGAGATGAACCCCAACAACTACTCCGTGAAGACCAACTACGATAAACTCATGAGGACCCGTTTCGACCGCGACGGCAACGTGAAGAAAACCCTCAGAGATCGGATATTCCGGCACTGAAGAACTTCTGCATAGCGGAAAGGACCCTGATGGCCTCCGCCGTCAAGGGATCCTTCTCCATGAAACAGTCTTTAAGACCGGCCCTTGTGAACATCATGCAACGGTTCGGTATACCTTCCTGGTCGAGAAGCTCCTTGAAACGGAGGCAGTCGTATTTCGCAGGATCGTTGTCCGAAGTCGTGATGAACGTAGGGGGCAACCCTTCCGCCTTTGTGAACCAGGGGTCCAACCAGTTGTACATATGACGGTCGTTCTTCATCAGGTACGCCATGAAGTCCGAAAGCGTCCTGCAGTCCCCGTCCCTCAGACGGACGGACATGTATCCGTTGAATATCCCCAACGCCTTGACCGTGAAAGGCATATCCTTCCTGAAATAACTGAAACGTTCGCTGTTGCACAGCATGGCGGCCCATGTCGCGGCGACGGCCCCCATCCCCGTACCGATGCAATAGACACGGTTCAGATCGATGTTGTAAACCGAATCGTATGTGCTGATCCATTTCACCAATGCCTCGATATCGAGGAAACGGTCTTCCACCGAATCGTGTCTCTGGAGGGGTCTGATCCTGACCTCGACGCATACGAACCCTTTCTTGGCTATGGATCTGCAGAGGAGGGAGGCGTCCCTTCTCGCCGACTTCACCAAAGAAGCGGAATTGAAATACAGCACCAAGGGGGAGAACTTCGTATCCTGGCTGAAATAGATGTTGGCGACCATGTCCTCACTGTCGCTACGGACATAATGCAGGCCGGAGGTCACGTTTATGTTCTCCAGCTCAGGACAGGCATCTGGGTTTTCGGTCACTGACCGAGGTTAACCGTTACCAATAGAAATACTTGGCACCAAACCCCACCTGATGTCCGAAAAACACCATAGTAGACGTCTATATACAATTAATGAATCCAGCCATATCTCCGGAAAATATAATATCCAGACCGTAAAAATACAGATCCGGCGGATAAGGGAGCGTTGAACTAACCTTAATTAGTCATACATCTATAGGGGGTCGAGGATTATCATGGAACTTAAAGGATCCAAGACAGAAGCAAACCTCCTCTACGCATTTGCAGGAGAGTGCCAGGCCAGGACCAAATACACCTACTACGCATCCCAGGCCCAGAAAGAAGGATACCAGCAGATCTCCGAGATCTTCATGGAGACCGCTGAGAACGAGAAAGAGCACGCAAAACTCTGGTTCAAACAGCTCCACAACGGAGGAGTCCCTTCCACCGTAGAGAACCTCAAAGATGCGGCAAGCGGAGAGAACGCAGAGTACACCGATATGTACAAGAGATTCTCCGAGATCGCAGCAGAAGAGGGATTCGAGCAGATCTCCAAGCTCTTCGCAGCCGTCGGTGAGATCGAGCGCACCCACGAGAAGAGGTTCCTCGACCTCCTCAAGAACATCGAAGAGGGTAAAGTATTCGAGAAAGACCAGGTCGTTGTATGGAAATGCAGGAACTGCGGACACCTTCACGTCGGCAAAGAGGCCCCCAAGGTCTGCCCCGTGTGCAAACACCCCCAGTCCTTCTTCGAAGTACAGGCCCAGAACTGGTAAACATTGTAAAAACCCATCCGACCCCTGTTGTTTTCCAAGGGTCGGTGCCCCCATTGCGGGGGCATATGTCCTTTGTTTTTTCAGGACGTGAAAAAGATTTTCTGCGTGGAAAGTTTGTAAAGCATGTATATTCCGATGAAAAACGTCAACAGACCGGCCACCGAAGTAAGCACACAGACCAACAGGAGGATCAGGGAAAGCATGTAGTGTTGCTTCCTGTAGATCATATGTGCGGAAAGAAGGGCCGAAAGACCGGAAACGAGATACACGATACCTACGGCGAGGAACATGGATTCGAGGACAGACCTGTCTAGTCCGTTCTCCAGGAAATAGTCCCACATGGTCCTGTCCTCGTACACGGTGTTCTTCAGAGCGTCGACCATCGCATCGACAAGGACGTCCAAAGCAAGCAATGTGCCCAAGGCGGTGATCAAGGCGAACGCTCCCCAGACCAGAACAAGGATACTGATGAACTTGGTTTTGTCATCGGGACCGACGTTACCGTAAGTGTTGTAGGGCCGACCGTCGGATGCGGACATTCCCGTGACGGAGTCGTCCTCACGTACCATCGCACCGCATGCGGGACAGAACTTATCATTGAGACCGAGACCAGCTCCGCACTCGGTGCAGAACCTATCTGCCATCAGAGATCATCTCTGGAATTGAGGGCTTTTTTGAGCATCGCCGCTTCTTCACGGGTGAACGTTACGCCCTTGGTCATCTTCTCTCCATCAGGGGACCACTCCCTGATATCGAACTTGGGATCCTTCTCGTTCCAACTGATGACGTTGAGCTCCTTGGTCCAACCTTTGGATGACTGGGAGAGGACCGCGATCTTTTCGACGATCTCATATTTGAATTCAGTAGGCATGACTATTACCGTCGTGTCATATGTAAATAAGTAAAAATACTATGCGTGTACGTCCTCGGCACAGGGTCTTTCTCTATCTTTAATAATGTGTAATGAATAGGGTGGACCGAACAAATATACATTCCATCTATGAAGAGGAACGACGAATGTTGGATTCTGAACTGTTAATGGTCGTACCGATGATTCTGCTTTTAGCCATGTCATCGTTTTTTTCTGCATCCGAGACCGCATATTCGAGCATGAACCGTGCCCGTCTGAAAGCGTTGGACCCCGAAGGTGAAAACCGCAAAGTACAGAGGGCGTTGGTGAACTCCGAGGATTTCGATAAGTTCATCACCACCATCCTCGTGGGGAACAACATCGTCAACATCGCGTCGTCCACTCTGTGTACGTCCATCATGACATCCATGTTCGGTCCGGAACGCGGTGTGATCTATGCCACTGTACTGATGATCACGGTGCTTCTGCTGGTAGGGGAGATAACCCCCAAGACATTGGCCAAAAAGAACCCTGAGAAGATGTCGGCCACACTGTCCGGCGGAGTACGTGCGGCCATGGTCGTCCTTTCACCCATCAGCTGGGTCTTCCTCAAGATCACCAAAGGGGTCAACAAGGTCGCCGGTGCAGAGGACAACGCCACCCCTTCCATCACCGAGGAAGAGCTCAGTGTGATGATCGACGAGATCCAGGAGGAAGGTGCCCTCGAGGCGAGCGAGTCCAAGCTCATCAAGTCCGCCATGGAGTTCGATGACATCAGGGTCGTGGACATCTGCGTCCCCCGTGTAGACGTCGTTGCGGTCCCGGTGGACGCCTCCCCCAATGCGGTGAGATCCGTCTTCGAGGAGAGCAGGTTCTCCCGTCTCCCGGTCTACGAAGGCAACATCGACCACATCATCGGCTGTATCTACTTCAAGGACATGTTCCTGGGTCCCGAGGGCCCGGACGGGTTCGACATACGTACCAATCTGAGACCTGTGAAATACGCCCCCGAGGACACCGCTGCCGCCACCGCGTTCAGGGACATGCAGAAGTCCAAGGACCAGATCACCGTCGTCATCGACGACTTCGGAGGTACCGTGGGTATCGTCACCATGGAAGACCTTCTCGAGGAGATCGTCGGAGACATATGGGACGAGAGCGACACCATCAAGGTACCTGTGGTCAAGGAGAGCGACGGCACCTACACCGTGCTCGGTGATGCCAACATCTACGAGGTCATGGAGGGCATCGGCGAGAAGTTCGACCCCGAGGAGTACGACTCGGTGACCGTGGGTGGATATCTGTATTACAGGCTCCAGAAAATCCCACAGGTAGAAGACCAGGTCAGATGCGGCGATGTACGCATGGTCGTGAAGACCGTACGCAACCGCCGCATCATCAAGGCCTCCTTCATCATCGATCCTGCTGAGGATCGGAAGGAAGAAGAGAATCAATGAATTTCAAAAGGTTCGCCATGGCGATCTCCTTCCTTGCGGGGTTGGATGCGATCTTACCCGTGATGGATATGACGTCGCCGTGGTGGGCCATAGCGTATTTTCCGCACACGGCCTTCTGTTTGTCGAGACGGATGTAGAAGATACAGTCCTCGTCGACCCTGTTGTCGATGTCATCCTTGATCACCTGCAACATATCGGGACCCAGATTCGTGAAAAGCCTCACCATGTCCTTCTGTTTGGTCATCATGGACTGAAGGATGGTCATCTGGTTGCCGTGTTCGCTCTCGGATATGTCGGAATCGAACTCATCGGTACCGATGAGCTCCATGAAGGTCTCTCCCACGAGGTCCTCCTTCTCCGTAGCGTAACAGAAAGTCTCCGTCCTAAGCCAATGGAAAACCGCCTGCATCAATCCTGCCTCCTGTTCTTGTATAGTATATCGTACACCTCGTCGACGTTGACGGTCGTGAAGGTGAGTACGGTGCGTCCTGCCAGCTTGAGGGAAATAGCGTCCTCTATGCCGGGACAGGCGTATGTCTTGAACTTCACTTTCTTGAGTCCCCAGCCGGAATAGTTCCTGAGGATGTCGATGTCCCCTCTCTTGAGGTCGAGGACGTGGTCCAAGGGGAATTCGTATTTCCTGATGTATTTGATGGAAAACTTCCCGTCTTCCACACGTATGGTGTATTTCAGGAACCTCGCAGCCACCACGAGCACGACACAGAGGGCCATGAGAATGAGGACTTCCCATATCTCGGTGACGTATCCGAGGAAGTAGCACAACAGCATGAACGCTATGGTGGCCAGAGAGGCCGCTGCGATGATCATGAACACCGTGTGGTTGAACATCATCTGTGTTTCACTGTATTCAGATGCCACGTACAGGTACAACTGTTAGGGGATTATATCGGTTTCTTGGAAAAAGAGGTCCGGACGGCGACATATACGGCATACCGTCCGGACATCGTCCAGTTTCAAGCGGGACGGTGCAGGGCCTTGACCCTTCCGACCTCCGCATCGAGGTCCTCGATGAAAGCCTCCATGGTACCGGGGACCAAGGTGCCTCCCGAGGCCTTGGGATGTCCTCCGCACGAGGCCCCGTGCCTGTCCTGTATCGCGGTCAGCACACGGTTGAGCTCCACACCCATGTCCAATATCCTCTGGTTCGAACGGAATGAAAGGGTTATGCGGTCGCCCATGTCGATGAACGCCGCCACCGGTTTGGAATCGCATCCGAAGAACTTCAGGACCGATGTCCCGATGATGCCTCCCGAAGCGGGTGTGTGGTGTACGAAGTACTGTATGTTCTCGAGTTCATGCACACCTCCGTCCTCCAGCTCCATGAACTGTTCCACGATCCCTCTGCGGAACGACTCGAAGACACCGATTCCCGGAGACAGGTCCTTCCGTCCGATGACCTCGAGGGCGAGCGATGTCTTCCCGTTGCGTCCGCAGGCGTCCAAGACCTCCGAGAGACGCCCCGCGTCCACACCGTAGTCCCTGAGGTAGTACCTGGTCCGAAGGACCTTGGATATCTCCTCCTCGGACACCCCGTTGCCACGGAGGTTCCCGACCACGATGTCTTCTATCTTCCCTGCAAGATCGGTATCGCCGTACTCCAATGTATCAGAGAAACCTTCCAACGCCTTGGATATCGCCTCGAGGTTACCGGTCAGTCCCTTGCAGTAAGGATCGATCGTCATGCGGAAGAAGTCGGATATCCTACCGATGGGGCAGATCGAATCCATTTTCAGAATATGCCCACGCCTCACGGCCTCGTCCACCACGATGCGGTTGTACTGGTCGAAACCGGTGCGGTGCTGGTAGTCGCCGATCATCCCCGCGATGGCGATCTGGCACAGATCGAAGTTGTCCTCGTCCATGGCCATTGCGAACAGGAACGCGACCGTAGCGGCACAGGAGTGTTCCGAGCCGTTGACGCCCACCGACCATGGATTGACGAACACGGTACGGGACATCGCAGGTACGTCCGGAGGCAACGCATGGTGGTCGAGGACCACGCAGTCCCTGCCGAGGGCCTCTATCTCTCCAAGATACGACGTGCCGAGGTCGGTCATCACCATGCATTCGAACGGTGTGTCCCTCACGATGTCCATCTGCGTATCGGTCAAAGTGGTGAAGTTCACGTAATCGGTCTCTATGCCTTCCCTTTCCAAAGCGATTTTCACTATGGCCATGGAGGTCACCCCGTCCGCATCGTAATGGGAGAACAGCTGCACCCTGCGGTGTCTGCGTACCAGCTCCGCGGCCCTGCACAGCCCATCGCGTATCTCTTTATCGAAAACGTCCAGGAAAGCCATCGTCAGACCTTCCTGTCGAATGCGAGCACATACATGTAGCGTTCCAGGGGAAGCTTCTGCACGGTACAGGTGTCCATACCGATACGTACCGCACCGAGGTGTTCGTAGAACCCGTAGTTGCAGTAGTCGTCGGTGGCCACGAACATCCCCTTGCAGCCGTCCTTCCGGAGATGTGCGACGGCCGCCTCGAGGAGCATGGTCCCCGCATGTCTCCCCTTGACCGAGGGGGACACGATGAGCAGTTCCAGTTTGCCCATGTCCTCGGTCCCGTATTCCTTCACGAAACGGTCGTCTATCGCGTCCATTACGTCCCTGTCCCTGATGTATTCGGACCCGGCATACTCCTTCTCGAAAGTACGGATGACGTCCGACGGTTCCCTGGGATGTCTTGACCATGCACATACGATGCCGACGGCCTCACCGTCCATATCGAGTACCTTGATGTAATCGGAGATGTCCATATACCCGCGGATATACATCCTCGCAAGGTACGGCCAATCGTCACCGTACAGGTGGAACGTCCACTCGTCGTTCACGATCTTCACGAGGGGGCCGTAGTCCCTCTCCTCGAAATCACGGATAACCAACTCCGACATCTTTCTGGAAATCCATATTCTGAATAAAACGATTGTCCGGAAAGCGATGCCTTATCGGAAAATTCCCATCGGCCCGATGTATAGGTATATACCTCGAAGGTGGATGAATGCATATTCGATTGTCTATATTGGCATCTTTTCATAAAATTAATGGATAGTTTTATATACAATATCAGTATACTATGGCTTGCTCTAATAAACACGGGCCCATTGCTTAGACTGGCTAGAGCGTCCGACTGATAATCGGAAGGTCATGAG
>JAKSHW010000083.1 GCA_024399195.1 archaeon
ATCCGGTTGCCTCGGTCCTTGCAAGGGATCCACCTGCGGGGATTGCCTTACCGGTAAGGACTCCGGTGAACTCGTTTCTGAGCCTCTTGTACTGACCGAACATGAATCCGATCTCTCTTCCACCGGTTCCGATGTCTCCTGCGGGGACGTCGGTGTCTGCACCGATGTGTTTGCTGAGCTCGGTCATGAAGGCCTGGCAGAAGCGCATGATCTCGTTGTCGGACTTGCCCTTGGGGTCGAAGTCGGATCCTCCTTTTCCTCCTCCTATGGGGAGGGTGGTGAGGGAGTTCTTGAAGATCTGCTCGAATCCGAGGAATTTCAGGATGGAGAGGTTGACGGAGGGGTGGAGCCTGAGTCCTCCCTTGTAGGGACCGATAGCGGAGTTGAACTGGACACGGTATCCGCGGTTGACCTGGACTTTGCCAGCATCGTCTACCCAAGAGACACGGAACATGATGGTCCTCTCGGGCTCGACGATCCTTTCCATGATGCCTGCTTTCTGGATCTCAGGCCTTGCCTCGACAACGGGGACAAGGGTCTCGAGAACTTCTTCGACAGCCTGAAGGAACTCGGGCTGGTCGGGGTTGCGCTGTTTAAGGCCGTCGAAGACGGACTGAAGATATGCGTTGTTGATTGCCATTTTCAATCGCCTGTACTGATGTACTTACTCCGCACAATGCAGTTATGATATATAACACCTATCAATTTGTCTAAGTATTGTCTGTCTATTCCTATGATTATCTCTATAATTATGACATTGGGATGGATAAATGAACAGTGATATCTCCAATATTCTCATCAATGTAGGTTGAACCATTGGATTTTGTTTGAAAATCCCTGTACATTTTTCTAATTTTTGTCCATATATGACCATTTGGGAGGAATCAGGTGGGTTCACACATATTGTGACTAGACAAATGTATATCGGGATTTTTTGTACGCGATACTGTGTACAGGTAAACGGCTATATTCTCTGAACACCATGCATGTACGGAGGAGTTCATTCTATGGGATTTTTGGACAAAGCTAAAGCAGGTTTCAATAACACGGTCAACTACAGTAACCAGAAGATCGACGAGGCTAAGTTCAACAGCGACATCTACGAGAAGAAGAGTCAGAAGAAGAAATACCTCGAAGAGGCGGGAGAGAAGATCTACGTCCTGTACCTGAACGGCGACACCGTCATTTCCGAAGAGATCGAGAAACTCTTCGCCAAGGCCAAGGAATGCGATGAGGCCATCGAAAGGCTGGAGAAGGAGAAGGCGGAGATGGTGGAGAACGCGAAGAACGAACGCAAATCCACCACCGAGGACGCCAAGAACAACTGAACCTGAAGGGGGAGGTCCCCCTCAGGCATTTTCCAAACAGGTCACACCACGGTGTATCTCTTGTTGGTCAGGAGGATCAGTTTCTCCTCCTCGGTCATCCTTATCGCTTCCGATACGATGTCCCTGATGTTGTTCCCCACGCGGGCGTAACCCAAGGTCTTGGACACCGCGGACACGATCTCCTCCTCGCCCACGGACCCGGACATGTCGACGGTGTCCACGACGGCGGTCTTGAGCTCGGGCAGGGACACGTATTCTATCTTCCTGTTAGTCTCGGGGTTCTCGGACACACGGTACATGGACCTGTCGGCGACCTCCGAGATGTCCTTGCAGTAGGTGGTGAACCTTCCTTCGATACGGTGTACGAAGGAGTTCCTGAACACTTTGACCATCTCGTTGCGGGTGTTTTCGGAGATACGTTTCATACCGACCATCTTTCCGCAGATCTTCACCAGGTACGCCTCTTCTATGGGGGCCTCTTCCGCGATGACCCTGGATGCGATGTCCACGATGTTGGCCTCGGGGATAACGTAGTTGGGGTCGGTGACCATGGGTGACGGTTCGTAGGGTTTCCTCCTGCTCTTCCTGACGACCTTCTTGGTGACCTTCGCCCTGGGCTCGTCGTCGGAGATGTCCACGACCTCCTCTTCCACGAACGAACCGGAACGGAGGATGTCGAGCCTCTCCACGATACGTTTGACGACCTCCTCCCTCTCGGCGTACCAGTCCACGGACCATACGTGCATGATGTTCCATCCGAGTCCTTTGAGGACGTCCTCTCTGGCGTACTCCCTGTCACGGGTGTTTTCCGAGTTGCAGTAGGACTCTCCATCGTTGAGGATACCTAACAGGTACTTTCCGGGGTGGTCGGGGTCCAGTACCGCCACGTCCACATGGAACCCGGAGGAACCGATGCAGAAGTGGCATCCGTATCCGCGGACGCTGAGCTCTCCTGCGAGGCCGTTCAGCAGATGGGACTCCCCGTTCATGGGGACGGACATGTCCTGGTCTCCGAACTTTCCGCCGTTCTCGGCGAAGCGTATGAACTCCCTCAGGCTGCGTACACCGTCACGGGAGTTGGGGGTCAGTTTGATATCGGTGAAGCTCATGGACGTGAACACGATCATCTCGTGTCTTGCACGTGACACGGCGACGTTCAGTCTTCTGCTACCTCCTTCCTGGTTGATCGGACCGAAGTTCTGGTATACCGTTCCTCCGGAGGAGGGACCGTAGCCTATGGAGAACATGACGACGTCCCTCTCGTCTCCCTGGACCGTCTCCAGGTTCTTTATGAAGACCCCTTCGGGCATGGCGTTGTAGGCGTTGAAGAACTCCGAGTCCCCGGAGAACCTGTCCTCGATCATATCCTGGATGCAGGACTGCTGTTTGGTACCGAACGCGATGACACCGATGCTGTGCTTGCTGAGCTCGGGGTCCATGACCCTGCGGTAGATCTCGTCCACGACGGCCTTCGCCTCGGCCTGGTTGCAACCTTTTCCTCTCTCGTATTCTCCGTTCACCCTGACCGCCGAGACCTTCGCCTCCGCATCGTTGGACGAGGGGAAGGTGAGCATCTTGCTGGAGTAGAACATACGGTTGGAGAACGCGATCAGGCTTTCGTGGCGGCTGCGGTAGTGCCATTCGAGGTAGGTCTGGGGCATGTCGAGGGCGAGACAGTCGTCGAGGAAACTGTCCACGTCTATGATCTCGTCCTCGTCCTCGGAATCGCTCTTCTTCACGAAGAAGGAGGTCGGGGGCAGCTGCTTGTTGTCTCCCGCCACGATGGCCTCGCGACCCCTCCCCAACGCACATACAGCCTTGGAGGTGGTAATCTGCGAGGACTCGTCGAAGATGACCACATCGAACAGGGGGAAATCGGTGGTCAGGTACTGCGATACCGACAGGGGCGACATCAGCATGCAGGGGCAGACCTTGGTCAGGACGTTGGGGATCTCGGATATGAGCGAACGGATGGACTTCTTCATGCGGACGGCGTTCATGGCCCTTTTCATGGTGTATATCTCGCTTCCCGCTACGGAGCGGTCCATGTTGTCTGGGAGGTTTTCCCACAGGCGGTATCTGAGGGCGGTCTTGTTGAGGTTCGTGAACTTCGCATCGATGGCCTTGAACTCCCTGATGGAACGTTCGAAGGACACGGGCCCGAACACGTTCATTCCCTTGAGGGTCATGCGGCAGTACTCCAACGCCCCCTTGTAGAACGCACGGTAGACGTCGTTGACGATCTCGTCCTCGTCCTCCCCGTCCATGATCTCCTTGACGATGAACCCTATTCCGAGGGTCTCCATCCTGGTCTTGCATCCGTTCCATTCGGATATGTCGTATATGGAACCGGAAGAGGCCTCGATGAGGTCGCAGAACGCATATCTCCCTTCCATGTCCGCAGGTCTTGAACCTTCGTACGACACAAGGCCGACGAGCGTCTTGAAGGTCCTTTCCCAGGTCTCAAGGCTCTCAGACCTGAGGTCGATCTTGGCGACGGCGTCCTTCCTGAGCTCGAAGTAGTTCTCGAGCTGGGGAATGTCCGCCTCCATGGCCTCCGCCATGTCGGTGATGGTCTTGGAACGTCCGGCGATCTCGGAGAACGCGGCGAGGTCCGGTCTGTCCGATACGATGGCTTTCATGCAGATGGAATCGATCTCGTTGACCGCGGGTGCGACCGCCCCTATGCTGATGGAGGACGGTCCGAGGGTGTCGAACGCCTTGGGGTCGGGGTTGTTCAGCAACATCCTGTACTTGTCGCAGTACCCTGCCCTGGCCTTTCCTTTCTTGAAGAACCCCGCGGTGCTGGCGGAGACCCATTCGGGATGGATCTGCTGCACATGGGACGATTTGTAGACATCGCGTTTCCAGTATCTCTCGATGTCCCTAGCTCTGTCCGCTATCCCTTCGTACAGACCGATGACCCTGTCGACATCCTCTGCGATGGAGAGGGGTCCGCAGTCTGCGGGGACGTATCCGTTGGAGACCATGCTTCCCACCTCGCGGCGTACGATGGCTATGTTGTTCTTCTGGGTGGTGATCTCGGTACTGGTGGTTCCGGTCCAGTTCTTGTTGAACGAGATCAGGAAGTTGTGGAGGGAGTACACACAGGAGGAGACCCTGTTGACGATCTCGGGGTATTCCGTGAGATGGACGTCCGAGAGCAGCTTTCCGTCGAGGGTGTCGAGGGATTTGTAGAACCTCTTCTTGTCCGCGGCGAAAGGTTCGGGGACGGGCAGGGCGTCCACTTCGGCGGTATACCTTTCCAAGGCCTTTCCGGCCGCCCTGACCGCCGAGACGGCTTCTAGGACGTCCCTCTCGATGGTGCTTCCCGCTCCGCGTACCGCGATGTCGGAAAGGAGGTCGGCGTCCACATCGGCCACACGGTCGAAGGCGAAATACGCCTCCCTTACGGCGGACTCGAGGGATTCGGGATATTCCTTGGTGACCGTGGTGTAGTCGCAGGTGAGCCTGACGTTGCCCTCGATGCCGTAGTCCTCGTACTTCGAGATGAGCTCGTACATGCTCATTCCGGCCACGATGGGCCTGTGCAGCTCGGCCACGTACTGGTCTAGCACCCTTGCACGGGACTCGGCCCTTTCCCTGAGCTCCTCGATCTCCCCGTCCTCCACGTTGTCCGCGTCCTCGAAGGCGTTCCTGAGCTGTTCCAGGAACTTGGACTTCTCGGTTTTGTTGGAATGCAGTTCGAGACAGTGGTTTCCGATACCGACGCCGTCGAGACGTTTCTTGACGACGTCCAATGCGGCCTTCTTCTCGGCCACGAACAGTACGGTCTTACCCTCGTAGAGGATGTTCGAGATCATGTTGGTGATGGTCTGCGATTTACCGGTCCCCGGAGGTCCGTGCATGACGAACGAACCCGAGGTGCTGGCGCTTACCGCCTTGATCTGGGAACCGTCGGCAGGGACCGTGAGGCAGAGCCTGTAGGGGTTGGCGTCGGTCTCGGGCATGCGGTTGGTGGGGTACGGTTTGGATGACAGCATGCCTTCGACGATCTTGTTCTGTCTGAACCTCTCCATGTTGTTGTCGAGGTCCCTCCACATGACGAACTGGTTGAACGAGAACACACCGATGGCGGAGCTTTCGAAGACCTCCCATCCGGGAAGGGACGAGACCGCCGCCCTCATGGTCTGGATGATCAGGGCGACGTCTATACCGTTCTCGTCGGTAGGCAACGGGTCGGGGATGGGTACGGTTATGCCGTACTCCTGGGCGAGCTTCTCCGCCATGGTGACGTTGAAAAGAACATCCTCGTCGAGCTTTCCGAGGACGAAACCGCTGAGGGTCTTTCTCAGGTAGACGGGGACGAATATCAGCGGTGCGTAGTACGCGGCACCCGCCCCGTGGTCGAACCATTTCAGGGTACCGAGGGTGAGGAACAGGGAGTTGCAACCGCTCTCCTCGAGCTCGTTGTTGGCGGAACGGCTGATGGAACGGAGGGTCCTCTCGGTCTCCTTCTCGTTGAGGGGGCAGCGGATGAGCTTCTTCTTCACTTCTTTCTCGAAGATGTCCTTGCAGTTGCCCATGCAGGCCTGGGTGTCGAAGGGAGAGGCCTGGAACTTCTTCATTCCGTCCCATTCCTGGGGGCGGGGCTGGACGGAGTATTCGTTGTTGTCGTAGAGAAGGTCCTCGAACGAGGCGATGTCCGAGATCATCAGGGGGACGACCTTGGTACCCGCCTTCATGCTGACCATGTTGTTTCTTCTGGAGAGGTCGAGGAGCTCCCTTTTCCATATGTCCGCCTTGGTGAGCTTCCTGCCTTCGTTGCTGATCCTCACCGGTTTGGCGAGTTTCTTGGGGGCGGCCTGTTTCTTCATGGTGGTGGGCCTGTCCACCTTCCACTTCCCGTTCACCCTGTGGCGGTCCGGGAGGGGGATGATGATGGCCCTCGCCCTCTGGACGTCCAGGGCGCAACCGAACTTGTCGGAGTCCCCGAGGGTCTCGTAGGCGATGTCGCGTGCCGTGTTGAAATCCCCGTCGGAGGAGTTGCACAGGGTGGTGCACTCGAAAACGCACACGGTGCTGTTGGAGACCTCTCCTCTGAAACGGGAGCTGTCGTAGCAGAGCATGTCGAGTGGCAGGGAGTCGTCGAGGTGCACTCCTGCGAACGCATGCCCCTCGGTGAAGAACAGGATGGTGTTGAGGCCTATGGACTCCAGGACCGAGGACATGAGCACGGCGAGGTCTATGCAGGTACCCTCCTTTTTCTCGAGCACCTCGGAGACCATGCGGATCCTCTGTCCTTTGACGTCGAACCCTTTCGGAGGGACGATGTAGTTGATGTTGAGCTCCTTGATCGCCTGGAAAACGGCGGCGGTCATGCTGAGGACGCCGTCACGGTCCTGCTGGTATCCGGAAAGCGAGGTGGAGCATCCCCATTTGCCGAGTATGTCGGAGGCACGGGACCTGATCTCCGCTAGACAGTCCGCGTTGGGGGTTATGAAGGCGGCGATGGTCTCGGGCATCTCGAGGCCGGGCCAGGTGTCGTACGGGAGAAGTTCGGTGGAACAGGAGGCCTCTCCTATGAAGTTGCCTTCGGAGAACACGGAGAACGAGAGCTTTGCGGGGGACCTTACCTCCAGGCCGGAGAAGAACGTCGGGACCAGTTCGGCCTTGAATATCGGAAGGTCGTGGAGGGACACGGTCTCCCTGTATCCGAGACTGTCCATGCGTATATCGGGGATCTCGATGAACTTCGGTTCGGATTCGAACTGTATCCTTATGTCCTTGATCTCTTCGCCGTCGTTGGTGATCTCCGCTTTTCCGATGATGTCCATCTTGTTCTGGTACATCATATAGCTTATCTTCTCGCAAAGACTGAGTTCCGTTCTGAGTCCCATTGTCTCTCACCTTCTTCCGTTCTTCTCCAATGCCGCTTCTATCAGACCGCGTTCTCTGGCGGTCACCGGGGCGTACGAGCCGCATCCCCATATGTTCTCGAACGATCTTCTGACATCGTCCACCGCTTCAGGCACGTCCTTCTCGCGTATCTTGACGACCCATTCCTCGCCCGTGGTCAGGGCGGAACGGGATATGTTCGCGGAACCGACGTAGGCGGTGCTTCCGCTACCGGGGCGTTCGAAAAGGAACGCCTTGGCATGCAGTCTTTCCGCACCCGCCCCCAGTTCCATCCTCACTTCCGTATTGGGCAGTCCGAACAGTTCGTGGAGGGCCTCGTACTCGGTAACCCCCATGTATGCGGTTGTGACCACCCTGAGACGTCCCCGTCTGGTGAAGTCCCTGAGGCCGTCTATCAGGAGGTTAAGTCCCGAACATTTGATGAAGGACACTACTATGTCCACCTTTTCGGCGGTTTTCAGCTGCTCGTTGATCTCGTCGGACAGTATCACGTTGTCGTCCGTGGTTATGACCATGCTGCGGTCGTCGCTGACGGTGTTCCCTACGGGGGCCGTGACCGGAGTGACGCTGCAGTCGGTCCATCCGGACCTGTGGGCGATGTAATATGATCTCAGGGTATGTATCTTCAGACGGTCCGATCTGTCGAGCAGTTCCTTCGGCATACACTTGGGGCAGACCGGTCCGTCGATGATGCGGTAGGTCCCCTGGGCCTTTCCGCACATTATACACGGCTCTTTTCTGCATGTGTCTCCGAAAGCCATCCGACCCCCATGCGTATAAGATACTTTAAGGCTCTCGGTGAGGTCTGCCATCTGTTCGTGGACAGGGTCCCGTTCAGGTCAGTCGTTGGTCGGTACCAGGGTCAGATTGCCGTCGACGACCTTCAGGCTGTAATTTGTGTTCGGCCTGATCTTCACATGGAATTCGGTTCTGTAGGTGGTCTTGGTTGAAACCAGGCCCATTTTGACCTGTTGCATCTCGATACGGTGGTCCCCCAGGGTCAGGTCGTATGGAGCGGTCTTCCCATAGAATTCCGACTGTTCTTTTCCTCCATCTATTCTGAACCTGTAGTAATCAGGCCTTTCTCCGATGTAACCTTTGAACGATATGTACGTCGTAACAGGGCCGGACGTTTCCGTATACCTGTCTCCGATAGTGGGGCCCAGATCCGTATGGTAGATCACGAAAGACCTCGGATATTGGACGTTGAACTTCAATGGGTATCTGGTGTTCCGTTCGTTCAACATGAAAGTATGGTTGCCTGTAGGGAGATATACGCTGACGGGGGCATCGTTCGAGACCATCAGTGGTGCGTAGTCGTCCAGAACCCCTTCGGCGATGGTGGAATTACTGCGTGTATCGTCGTATGCGATCACAATCCTGTGGCCCAGCATGGATTCCATATCCTTCTCTGTGAACACCCCCAAGGACTTGGTGGACTCTTTCGCCATGTCGTAGACCATGTTGTGGTTGTTACCCATACGGGCGTAGACGACCGCTTG
>JAKSHW010000084.1 GCA_024399195.1 archaeon
CGATGAGGGAGTATCCGGTGGCGTGTCCGAGGTGGAGGGGACCGGAGGTGTACCTAGGGGGGTTGTCGATGCTGAAGACAGGCTTGTCGGACTTGGGATCGAAGCGGTAGACCGCCTCTTTCTTCCACATGTCCTCCCAGCGTTTTTCAATTTCCGCGCAGTCGTATGCCATGTTAACTGTGGCTCGTAATATTCTATATATAATAGGCTTTTCGAGTCTCGGTACCTGTCCGAGGGTTTACACCGTTGTCATAAGGTCGTCTTTACCGTCCATCGGATACATGGTTCCGCCCTGTCCGTCAACTTTTATCAATGCCTGTACGCTTGTATAGCCAGCAGCGTCCGCGGGTGGACTTCGACGTTCCCATATCATCCCCGTAACGTCCCCTGACCCCTGCCGACGGCCTGTCCGGACATGTATGTATCCCAGACATACGCGGACCGGAGGGCCTGCTAGCTGGTGAACCATATGAATGACCATACAGTAAGACGCGGGGCTTTCACCTGCCCCGCGGTCATGATCATGGCCGTTTTGGCCGTCATGCTCTTCCTGGTACCTGCGTCGTCATCTGACGGCGACGTGCCTGTGAAGATCGTCTTGACCGGGACGTCCGAGTCCGGGGTCGTCGACATAATCGTAGATGAGAACCCGGGTGTTGTGAAAATGAAACTGTCGATAGACTACAACCGTTCGGCGATGGTCCTGAAACAGGTGGTCGGAGGAGGAATTTTCGATATCGCCCCCTCGGACATCTCGGCCGTCCCGTACACCGTCGATGTGGAAGGTACCTTGCCCGGTGTACCGACCACCGTCACAGGGACCCTTGTGAGGCTCGTGTTCGAACTGAAGGACGGAGCCTACCCCGGACAGTACCCCGTGTATGTGAAAGTGGAGGGGGCCGTCGATTCCAACATGGACCCTGTCGCGGCAGACGTCCTCTGTTGCGTGGTCGGTTTCGACATGCCCGCTATCGGAGACGTGAACGGTGACGGAAAGGTCAACGTGCTCGACTCCCTGCTCCTCAGGAAATACCTGTCCGATGCGGACGGTGTGTCCGTAGTTACCCTCAACGCCGATATCAACGGAGACGGGAAGATCAACGCCTTGGACTCCCTCTATCTGAGGAAATACCTAGCAGGCCACGAGGTCCCCCTTTTCAACGACCCCTGCAAGAACAAGGTCTTCGTCGACTACTGCGGAACCATGTACACCTTCCACGGGGTGGTCTTCGGACGTTCCCTGTTCATCGACGTTCCCGATTCTTCGTACACTCTGTCGATGACCGGTTCGGGAGCCTTCGTACACTTCGGCGGTAACCTTTACAGGTTCGTTCTGAAAGAGGACGGCTGTACCGTCACCATCGCGGACTCCCATGTACACAACTGGGAGTTCTCCTTCAGATACGAGGGCGATACACCCCATCTCGACGCGGTGTGTTCCAAGGACCCTTCACACAGGCTGTACGACATCCCCTGCACCGTGAACATCGATTACGGTGATTCACCCACATGTACCGGGGAGGGGCACATCTATTGGGGGCTTTCCTTCGAGGTGGACGGGGTCCACTACGACCACTACCGGGTCCTGAAGGAGACCGTTCCCGCCTTCGGACATTCGTGGACGATAAACATCGTCTGGTCCGACGACCACACCTGTGCGTACTTCAATGCCGTTTGTTCCAACGATCCGGAGCACACCATGGCCGTGGAGGCCGATGTGGACGTATCCGTGATCCCTGCATCCTGCGAGACCAACGGAACCGTCCTCTACGTGGCCACGGCGGAGGTAGGCCCCATACCTGTAAGCGAGGTCTATGCGGAGTATTCCAGCCCTCTCGGACACATATGGGGAGAGACCGTGTACGAATGGGACACGTCCGGTGGAAAACACTCCTGTACCGCGAGCGTCACCTGTACCAGGGAAGGCTGCGGCTATGTCAGGTACGGGTCCGCCACCGTGACGACCGCCTACAACCCTGCCGGTTGCGAGACCCCCGGTTCCTACGTGTACACCGCGACCTTCTCGGAGTTCCCCGATGTCAGGATCGAGGAGACCATCCCTCCCAGTGGACATTCATGGAGCCCGTCCCTCATCTGGTCGGAGGACCACACCTCCGCATCCATATTCTTCGAATGCATTATGGACCATACCCATGCCAGGGTTTTCGATGCCGACGTGACCTCCGTAACTGTACCGCCGACCTGCGATACCGCAGGCAGCACCGCCTACACAGTCCACGAGGAGATCTACGGGATCCTCATAGACGAGTCTTATACCGAGACCGCAGGGCCTCTCGGACACCTGTGGGGTGAAACCGTGTACGAATGGGGATATTCCGACGGAAAACACAACTGTACCGCGACCGTCGCCTGTACAAGGGAGGGCTGCGACCGTACGGAGCTCCATATCGGGTCCGTTGTGTCCGAGGTCTACGAACCCTGTTGCGAGACCGCGGGTTCCCTGAAGCATACCGCCCTGTTCCCCGGATTGGACAGCGTGTACATCATAGAAGCCGTCGAGGCGCTCGGACACGACATAGTCCGCTATCCCGCGAAAGCGGCCACTTCCACCGAGAAGGGATGGGACGAGTACGACGCATGCACCAGATGCGACTACACCACCAAGGTCGAGTACGGCCCCATCGTGAAGAACACCTTCACGGTCACCGTGTTCGGTGGAACCGTGGAATCTGATGGTGTATCCGCCGCCCAGACCATAGAGGTCCCCAAGAACACCGTCGTGACCATCAAGGCCGTACCTGTAGGGGGGAAGACCTTCGGCTATTGGAGCACCCATCAGGGAGACCTCAGCCCCGCAAAGGAGGGAGACCCCGACTGTACCCTCCGCATCCTGGTCAACCAGGACACCTATGTCACCGCACACTATACCGACGACTACACCTACGACCATAACGACGCGGTATGTGTGAAGGAAAGCGTCGACTGCGCCGACTACGAACTGTACATGATCCCTGCCGCCGACGGTCCCGGATACTGTGTGTACTACACCGTGTACGGAAAAGGCCACGATTACCTCGAGGACCCCTTCGTGGAACTGGAACCCACCTGTACCGAAGAGGGATCCGAATACCGTCTCTGCGAGACCTGCGGCCACAAGGAATACTATACGGTCTGTCCCAAGGGACACACCTTCGACAGCTACTATGTATCCGACGAGGCCCACGGTTCCCACATCGGAACAAAGACCTACGTCTGCGATGTATGCGGAGAGACCGAGGACAGACCCTACATCTCTGCGGAGCTCCCCTCCGGCGATATAAGCATCTCCCTGAAGGTATGGGACACCTACTTTGGAAACAGCAGTACCGTCACCAGGAACGAGACCCATTACTCCTTCAAGGTCACCGACGGCGACGGTGTCGTCAGGCAGACGTACATCTACTATGTGTACCATCCCAACACCGCCCACTACGATGCGAAGTACGAGACCTGGTTCCTGTGGATCGACTACGGGGACCACAGCCCCGTCTACATCTGCCGCAACCAGTACAATAACCAGAACTGGGCCTACGACGAGTCCCATTATGCGGATAACAACGGAAACAAGTGGGGTATCGCCGGATACGTGGATTCCCAGGACGGTTTCCTGAAGTTCATCGACGGCCTCCATCTCGGTCATGACAACGGTGCCAACGCATCCGTGATGATGGACACCCTCCGTCAGTGGGAGAAGGTGTTCAACACCTACGGTCCCGACTACTTCAAGGCGGTCAGCTACACCAACGTCTGCGGAT
Organism: archaeon; assembly: GCA_024399195.1. Classification (GTDB taxonomy): domain Archaea; phylum Thermoplasmatota; class Thermoplasmata; order Methanomassiliicoccales; family Methanomethylophilaceae; genus Methanomethylophilus. Next base: position 3,756 of record JAKSHW010000084.1, read on the forward strand.
ACGAGTGTACCGTGTACATGGACATCCACGAACAGATGTACTACGTGGTGAACGAGGACAACTGCTGTCTGCAGTACCATCCCGTGTCACGCCTGTATTCGGTGCAGTACACCATCGAGCTCATAGAGCCCGTAGGGGAGTTCACCTCGCTCTACGACCTTACCGGAGCACCTCTCGGTAACATCCCCACCAAGGACATCGTCCACTTCTACCACTTCGACGTGGTCGACGGAGTGGACCTTACCGAGGACAGGATAGTCATGAGCAACGGTGTGGCCCACTACTGCTACGACGTGGACGACCTCAGGGTGAATTCCAAGTTCAGGGTGAGCTATCCCCCGTCCAACAGCTACCTCGTGGGTTGGCAGATCCGCGACATCGACGGAAACTGGGTCGACATCGCCACCAAATACTATTCGGGTGACTACTACATGTTCGACGAGAAGGTGTACGGTTCCCGCAGCGCCATCGACGTGTACGCATACCTTGCGTCCCGTCCCGAGCTCGGAAACTTCGCCCCCGTGTCTTCGCCCGGGTTCTCCGACATAGTGATCAGACCTGTTTACGAGAAGTACCCCGTTTCACAGCTCACCGCCGTGGACTCCTCCTTCCAGGACCCCGAGACCTATCTGAATGTCACCGAAGGGGACGTGTACCTCTACAGCAACGTGTACGTCCGTGCAGACGTTCCCAGAGGAATGACCGTCGACCATTGGGTGTACACCATCGACGGGGTGGAGCAGTCCGTCATCCCCTACGACATCGACGGCGAGGACGACATCGGCTGCTTCGACGGATACTATGATATCTGCATATACATCCGCGAGACCGGACACCATGTCATAACCGCGGTCCTGAAGGAGGACGAGTACGCATGTACCTACGAACTGACCTTCCAGGCCACCGAAGGAGGATACATCGTCGGAGGAGTGGACGGAACCTACTACGAATCCGACGAGGTCTATGTCACCGCGGTGCCCTACTACGGATACATGTTCGTCGGATGGTACAAGCTCGGTGAATACGACCGTGAGTACCTCGATCCCGAGGATATCTACGGATACCATTACACCGAAGAACCCGAGTGCAGCATATATGTCTGGGAGAGTGCGGCCTACACTGCGGTGTTCGCGAAGACCGACGTCTCCACCATGTCGAAGCTGTACATCGAGAACGGATACGTGTACAGCGAGGGCAACGACGTCTACCTGTCCGCGATATACAGGTTCTACAGCGATTATGACTACCTGTACGCCGACCCCTCCGCAGGAGAGCTCCACAGGTGGGAGATAACCGGTTACGATACCGAAAAGGTGCATCTCGGAAACATGGACTACGACTACGCCGTCTCCTACATGGACGGCGACGTCTACGTGGTCGGAGTGTTCGAGCCTGATGTCACATACTACCACATATCGTTCGATCCCAACGGCGGAACCGGCGAAATGGACCCCGTATGTGTCTGCGAGGACGATGCGGAGAACTATCGCCTGCCCGGAACCCGGTTCACTAAGGAGAACTACGACTTCGTTGGATGGAGCACCGATAAGGATGCGACCGAACCCATGTACTACGACGGTGGTACCATCGAGTTCTGCGACGACATGGTCCTGTATGCCGTATGGAGGGCGTCCTCCCACAGTGTCTACATCTCGGTGGGTAACGACATCTACGGATACTCCTACTTCTACAGTCTGAAGACCAGCTATCTCGAGGTCACCTACGGTGTGGAGACGTACATCCCCGCCTTGGAGTCCGTTTTCAGCACCCGCTACGGATTCGACGTCACGGGATGGATGGGAGACGACGGAAACGTCTACTCCGCCGACGGAACCGCAGTGATCCCGTATTCCGTGAACATTCTCGAGGCCGTGGTCGAGTTCTGGACCGTCTATGTGGTGTTCGATGCCAACGGAGGTTCCGGATCTATGCCCATGATCACCTTGGCGTTCGACGGACATCAGTACCTCGATCTCGGCAACGATATGGTGTACTTCACCAAGACCGGATACACCCTGTCCGAATGGTACACCGATCCTGCCTGCAAGAACAACCGTGTGGCCTCCTCCTGCAGTCAGATCATCATGTCCACCCTGTTCAGGTCCGGAGTGGGGAACGGAGACACCGTCACCCTGTACGCCAAGTGGACGGTGCAGTACTACAACATAGTGTACTGCTATGATTCCGAGGGTACACAGACATACAAGCCCTCCTCGTTCTCCGTCGACTACGGCGGAAACTTCGATGCGGGAACCATGTATTCCAGGCCCGGGTACAAAGTGGTCGCATGGAATTCCGAACCCGACGGTTCGGGTAACAGCTACACTCCCGGTGCGAAGATCGACGTGCTGTCGTTCGTCGGTGCCGAATACAACGGTATCGACACCAGGATCAAGCTGTACGCGGTCTGGGCCGAAGTGTGAGGTCTGATGACATGAAACACCTTACCGGCGGAGACGCCGGATATACAGATCCAAAGTATCCAATCAGAAAATCAAGGTCGATGGAAATGAAGATACAGAAGATATTGCCTATCGTGTCGGTCCTGTTGCTGACATGTCTGGTTTCCATGTCGCCGTCATCGGATGCGGCGAGCTCCCCGGGGATATCGCTGAACGATGCAACCGTGGCGCCCGGGAACGAGGTGGATGTGGAAATGACGATGGTCTCCAATCCTGGTGTGTTCGGTTTCACCATCAAGGTGGAATACGATCCCACCCTCGTTCTGGAATCGGTCACCAGCGGTTCCCTGTTCAACATCACCGCCGGAAACCTCTCCAAGAACCCCTATACCGTATATGCCGAGAGCTCCGAACTCGCCAACGTCACCGGTGACGGTAACATAGTGACCTTCACCTTCTCCGTGGCATCCGGAACCTCCGAAGGTTCCTACGGTGTCCGTATCACCGAAGTGGAGGCCTTCGACTACGACCTCGACATCGTGAACTTCGACGTCAGGGGTTCCACCGTCACCGTGGAGTCAGACCATACCCATGTCCCCGTCACCGATCCCGGTGTACCCGCTGCATGTACCGGACCCGGTCTCACCGAGGGTTCCCACTGTTCCATCTGTGGAACCATCCTTGTGGAACAGACGGTCATTCCCGCCCTCGGACATGATCTTATCCGCTGTCCCGCCCAGGCTCCCGCCCTCGGGGAGGCAGGATGTACCGCCTACGACGCCTGTACCAGGTGCGACTACAACGACCGTATCGAGATCCCGGCACTCGTAGCCGTAACCTTCATCGTCGACGGTATCTCCATGCAGGTCCCCTATAACGCAGGATGTCCCCTCGTGATGTTCGAACCCGTGAAGGAAGGATACGTCTTCCTCTGTTGGGACGGTTACAAGGAAGGAATGGTCGCAGAGGACGGAATGGTCTTCTCCGCCCTGTTTACCCCTTCCGCCGCAGAGGATGCATGCAACGTCAAGATCGTCTACAACGACGGTGTCACCCTGACCGTACAGGTCGTTAAAGGTTCCACCATCACCGAGCCCAGACATGTCTACAGGTACTATTCCGATGCAGGAATGGTCAATGTATGGGCTCCCACCACCAAGATCCTCAGGGATACCACCGTCTATGCCATGGCCACCGTCTCGGGAGAGGCGGGACCCAACAGCGTATGGACCCTCGATTTCACCACCGGTACCTTCACCTTCAGCGGAACCGGTGCGACCACAGGTTACACCAGTCAGGCGAAGCTCCCCTGGTACAATTACAGGGAGTACATCACCGAGGTGGTCGTGGAGGACGGTATCACCTCTATCGGTGAGAGGTCTTTCTACAAGTACACCGCATTGACCTCGGTCATTCTTTCCGACACCGTTAAGAGCCTTGGAAAGTACGCGTTCCTCAACGACAAGTACATCACCTACTTCGAGTTCGGTTCCGGACTAACCGCCATCAACTACCAGGCCCTCAACGGCATCTCCTTCAGGCTTTCCAACGGTTCCACCGTCACCGCGACCGTGGAGTCCATGAAAGACACCGTCTACTCCGGATACGGAGGAAAACTGTACCTCGAGAAGGCTTCCGGATCGATCGGAAACGTCCTTTGGGAGCTCGACGGTACCGACGGTGCCCTCGTCCTCTCCGGTTCCGGAGCGGTCTCCAGCCTCGAGGACGTGGGTAAGTACCCCTGGTACGACTACAGACCCATAATCACCTCGCTCGTGGTAGAGGAGGGTGTCACCTACATCGGTGCATACGCCTTCAAGGACTACACCCATATGGTGTCCGCCACCCTTTCTGACACTGTTACGACCGTCGCCAAGTACGCGTTCTCGGGAGATGTCGCACTCTGCCACCTCTCCATCGGTTCGGGACTCACCACCTACGGTTACGAGGCGTTCGAGAAGGTCACCTTCAGGCTTTCCAACGGAACCTTGGTCACTCCTTCTGTGAGCACCATGTCCGGAAGGACCTTCGACGGTGCGGCAGGCGTCCTCACCCTGGTATACGCACGTACTTCCGGTGACAACGTCACCTGGACCTTCGACGACCTGACCGGAACCCTCACCCTCACCGGCGGGGGAAAGATGACGGAACGTACCTCGGCCGCACAGTATTCCTGGTCCATGTACAAGGCCCTCGTCAAGAGGGTCGTGGTCATGGACGGTGTCACCTCCATCGGTGCCTACGCATTCCAGAAGTACACCAAGCTGACCTACGTGGAGTTCTCCGATTCTGTCACCACGATCTCCAAGTACTCCTTCGACGGCGATTCCGCCATCAACCACGTGGAGTTCGGAGACGGTCTGAAGACCTTCAGCGGTGTGGCGTTCTCCGTCACATTCCACAAGACCGCGTCCTCGTCCAAGACCACCGACGTGACGGCCCTCAAGGGACACGTCTTCGAGGGAACCACCAAGCT
>JAKSHW010000085.1 GCA_024399195.1 archaeon
TTTAATAATCACGGGTAACGAACCGAACTCCAGTCCAATATCTTAAAGATGTGCTAGTAATCCCTATCAGTATTATGTCTGCAGAAAAGGTGTTCGACAATGCAAAGTTCGAGGCGGCCATCAACATGGTCCTCGACGGCGAAAAGCACGATTATCCTGCATATTCCAATGGAATGAAGATCGCATCCGGTACCGATCTGCCTCTTGTCAGTCCTATCGATTCCACAATCATCTTCGGAACCCTTCAGGAACCCGAGGCAGGGACCGCCACCCTTGCAGCACAGGCTGCGGCCGATGCATTCCCTGCGTGGTCCAAGGAATCTCCTGAGAAGAGGGCGGCGATCCTTTCCTTTGTCGCGTCTGCAGTGGAATCCAGAAGATACAGACTTGCTGCAGAGGTCGTCCTCAGTACTGGAATAACCCCTGTGGAAGCCTTCAAAGAGGTGGACCGTACCATCGAGATCCTTAAGAAAGCGGCGGTGGACACCGTAGAGATCAAAGGAAAGCCTACCGGTGTCTGGGGCATAATCGCCCTTATCAGCTCTCCCCTTGCATCGCCTATAGGCTATGCAGCCGCCGCCCTCGCCGCCGGTAACACCGTCGTCATCATGCCTAGCGGTACCTGTTGCAGGCCTGTACATTCTGTCTATGAGCTCTTTGTCAAGGCAGGCATTCCTGACGGTGTGATCAACCTTGTCGCAGACCGTATCGACAGGTATGTCACCGAACTTTCCGATGACCTCAATGTATCAGGTGTCGTGGCATCCGGTTGCGGACAGGCCCTCGATGACATGATGTTCCTTATGGTCGATGAGGGGCTCAAGTTCTACAATGAGATCAAGGGAATGAACCCCATCGTCATCGCACACCCCGCCGATATCAAGAAAGCCGCATCCGATGTACTCGAATCCATGACTTCCGGAAACGGACTCGGACTCTACGCCACTTCCAAAGTCATCATCCTTGCCGACGATGAAAGGGAGTTCACCCGTGTCCTTATGGAGAAGATGAAGGACCTTGTCATCGACGATCCTGTCAATGAAGGGACCCAGATGGGACCTCTTCTCGACCGTTACATGGAGAAGAGATACAAAGATGCCCTTGACAGGGATGCCGCCTTCCTTATGGCCGGTGGAAGGAAGATCGACAAGGACACCACTGAGAACGGTGCATACTATTCTCCCGCCCTCTTCGTAGGAATGCCCGAGGAGAACGATTCAATGTACGTCGACCAGGCCCTTCCTGTATTGACCATCAAGACCGTCGCCACTGTGGAGGACGCCATCGCCGACCTCGATGAGACCGATAAGGGTCTTGCCGTCGGTGTCATGTCTAGGGACTCCGCGACCATAAACAAGGTGAAAGAGGCAGCGGAAGGACTTGCCGTGTTCGTCAACAAGAGCAACAGGGACATTATGCCTGCGGTTAACGCCGAGATGAAGAATTTCCTGAAGTAATCAGAAACCTTTTAATTCGACCTTCTTCGCATACCTCTTTGCGGATGTGAGGAAGGTCATGACCTCTTTTTTCGTGAACGGCTTGTTCTTTGCAAGGTCCTTGTCGGTACATTTCTCCGGATTGAATTTCCAAATTTCCAATGTCGCAGAGGAACCTATCGCTTTTGCTATAGACACTATCGATCCCTCATCGGTGATCCCGGGTACCGCCACGGTGACGAACGTGCATGGGACATCGAGTTTCTTGACGAGGTCCATGCTCTTTTTCACCAGGGCGTCGTCTTTCGAAAAACGGTGGAACAGGTCAGTTCCGGGCATTGCAGGTAGGAAGAAGCGAATCCCGTCCATCATCATGGCCCCTGCGAGATCGTCCAGTTCATCAGGGTGCGTTCCACAGGTCTCCAACAGGATACTCTTCTTACCCAGTTCCTTGGATCTCAGTTTTTTCAGGAGGCTGTAAAGGTCGGGATAGCGCAGCGGTTCTCCACCTAGGATCACACTGTCTAACAGTTCCCCATGTCCGAGGATGTATTGGAGGATCTCGTCGACATCTATGGAAGGACCTTCCTCCTCCAAAAGGTCTGACTGGAGGAAGAAGGGGCAGGACAGATCCGAACCCCGGAAGTCTATCCTGCATGAATTGTGCCCTTTCCAATCGGAAAGGGTGGTTTTGGTGAAACGACCTATTTTCATCAGAGCTGTTCGATGCTCTTGAGCTCGTAGGTTCCGTTCTGTTTTGCAAGGTGGTCGGGGAGCTTGGATTTGAGCTCCTCGATGGAGTACTTGCTGTTCTTGAGGTCTGCGACCACTTCGATGTCCATGGTCTGGTATGCGATCATGGTCTTGGTGAACACGGAGATGAGGTTGACGCCTGCCTCTGCGAGCATCGAGAGGGCGGAGTCGATGGATCCCATGCAGTCGGGAACGTTGAGGTTGATCTTGACGAGTTTGGTCTCGGGCTTGAAGATGACAAGGGATACGAGCCAGGATCCGGGGTCGAGGGTGATCATTACCTCCTGTCCTTCGACGTCGTTGAGGATCTCTCCGTATTCCTTTGCAATGTCGAAACATCCGTTCTCGAGAGTGATGGGTGCACCGTGTTTGAGCTCGGTCTTGAGGTTACCCATGTCGTTCTTCTCACGGAAGATCCTACCGATGTTGGCGGGTTTGATACTGACGTGTTTGATCTTGTCGACAGAGGGGTCGTTCGCATTCTTGAGCTCCTGGAACCTTTCTTTGATAAGTTCTCCCTCTCCTGCGAAGTTAAGGTCTGCGAGGATGTTCCAGATGATGGTGGTGTCGGAGATTCCGGTCAGGGACACGGAGTTGAGGATCCTGATCTTCTGGTTGGAAAGGAACTCGGAGGACTGAACGGTGGAACCGGGGACGTCCTCTGCGAAAACAGTCACCTGGGCGAGAGTACGGAAGTTCTCCTGGGGATACATGGAGAGGATGAGCTCGTATCTCTTGGGTCCGTCTTCGGGGTATTTGAAAAGGGTGCTGTATACGCAGCCCCCGTCTACAAGACCCATACTGTCGGACAGCCAATCGTTGATCTTGATTTTGTTTCCTTCGATCTTGGTGAACTCCCAGCTTTTCATAGTCGTCACTCTTTTGAATGTTATCCGAAAAGCGGACAGATATATTAAGTAGTTTGAAAAAACGGACGGTTTGTCCTCCTGCTCTCTCTTATAATAATATATGTATATTGTAATGGAAACGAAATTCGTAGAATTCTTACGAATCTTTATTAAAACCTATTTATTTTGCGAGGTTTTCGTAGTTTTTCTACGAAATCAGTAATAATTTAATCTTTCCGTTCTGGATACTTCGGAGTCCCTATGGGTTTGGTCCATAACGGGTCTCCCTGTCCGTCGGTTTTGACATCCGCAATGAGGTTAGGGATGCTTCCGGCCATGTTCTTCGAAAGGAGGACGGTGTTGATCAGATCGATGGAATTCGACTTTCTTTGGGCGAAAGAGGTCCCGTCCACTGCTTCGGATATGAGTTTCGACGCCCTTCTGAGAAGTGCGGCCGCGGAATTGAGCTTGGATATCCTCATTTCGTCCATAGGCAGGTCATGTACGCTGCACTTGACGAAGGTGTACCTCGCAGGTTTCTTACCCCTTCCACCATAGGTGGAATAGGTACATACGCTGCATTTCCTCTTGAACTCGGTGATCTCTCCCGTAAGGGTGCTGTTGCACAACTGTACCATGAGGTTGCGGCATACCGGACAGAGGTCGGGGGCGAAGTTCTGTGACGAATCCCTGTACTCTATCTCGATCTTGACGAGATGGGCGTTGACAGCTATCCTTCTGATGCGGTCTGCCCCCAGGTGCACCTCGTCCACATCGTTTTCAAGCTCCTTGCATACAAGTTCGGCGAGTCTGCGTTGACTCTCTATACGTGGATTCTTCTGCATGACCTTGCGTATGGCCTCTACAATCGTTTCCTCGTCAAGAGTGATATCTGCCACGTTTAACGATGGTAATATCGTATAATAACAGTTCCGTTGACGTGTTGTAATCCTTTATTTATGTGAAAGGTAATCGCCGATTACCGGCGGAAGTAGTCGAGTTGGCCAAAGACGCAGGACTTAAGATCCTGTCCTTAGCGGTTCATGGGTTCGAATCCCTTCTTCCGCACCTTTTTATCAAAAAAGGGGACCGTCGGAGGACAGCCCCTGTGTGGTTTCATTCGAAATCGACTTTCGATCTTACTTCCGAGATAGATATCCCGTTGTCGTGTGCGATCCTTGAAAGGTCGTCGTGTTCGGCCTTCCACTTTCTCACGCCGAATCCTTCGGACACTTTTACCCCGACGTCTCCGTAACAGGTATTGACGGTTTCCTTATGGGAGGACATTTCGTACCTGTCGCATCCATGTATCCTGACCCCGATTGTGCTGGTATTTCTCAGTATGAGTTTGGCGAGGGCATCCGTATCATTCTTACGGCATACGCAGGACAGAAGGTACCCGGGACGTCCCTTTTTCATGATGCAGGGGGTCACGGAAGCGTCCAACGCACCCTGTGCCAGTACCGTGTCTATGAATTCTCCGACATCCTCGGGGGTCATGTCGTCGATGTTGCATTCGATCTCTTCTACGGAGCTCACCGAGTCCTTCGTATCGCCGATGCACACTCTGAGGATGTTCGCGATTCCGAAGTCTTTCTTGCCGATACCGTAGCCGACGTCCTTGACCTCCATGGCCGGAAGTCTCTCGAACCTGTCTGCGAAATACTTCACTATGGCTGCTCCCGTAGGGGTTGTGAACTCTCCCTCGAAATCACCTGCATACACAGGCATACCCTGTATGATATAGGCGGTGGCCGGGGCCGGTACAGGCAGGATGCCGTGTGCACATTTCACCTGACCGAATCCCAGACGTACGGGGGTCACGACGATCTGTTCGGGATCCAGGCGTTCGATAAGCATGCAGACCCCTACGATATCCGCTATGGCGTCCAATGCACCGACCTCATGGAAATGTACGATGCTCAGTGGTTTTCCATGGATGTTCGATTCGGCCTCGGCGATGATGCGGTAGATCTCCATCGCATCCTTTTTCACCCTGTCGGACACGTTGAGATTTCCGATGATGTCGAGGACATCGCCCAGGTGGCGGTGTTCGTGATGGTGATGGTGGTGTTCGGCCTCGATGTCCCCCTCTTCGACCTTATCTACGGTCACGTGGACCCTGAGACCTTCTATGCCGCATTTCTCGGCTATCTCGGTCTTCGATTCCAAACCCTCGATACCTATGGACTTGATCATTCCGTCTATTTCCTCAGGATTGTCCATGAGGTCGCTCAATGCCCCTAGAAGCATATCCCCCGAGACGCCTGCGTTGCATTCGATGTACAATGTTCTCATAACGGTGCACTCCTTCTGTCGATCATACTTGCTATGTACCCTGCACTGAACCCGTTGTCTATGTTCACCACACTCACATCGGACGAACACGAGTTCATCATCGATAGGAGTGCTGTTATGCCCCCGAAGGCGGATCCGTACCCTACGGACGTGGGTACGGCGATCACCGGGACGTCAACCAATCCCCCGACAACGCTGGGGAGGGCCCCCTCCATTCCCGCTACGACGACCACTGCCCTGCATTCCATCAGTCTTTCGGCCTGTGAAAGGAGCCGGTGTATTCCCGAGACCCCTACGTCGTAGATCCTCTCTACCTTGCTTCCGTGCGTCTCTGCGGTAACGGCGGCCTCCTCGGCCACAGGTATATCGCTGGTGCCTGCGGTAAGGACGCCAACTCTGCTGTTAGGTGACGGTTCGGGCGGAACGCCTATCGTGCATATGCGGGCCTCGTCATGGTATCTGACATTACCCAGTGTCTCGGAAATCAGTTCATAGGTGGCTTTCGGACACCTTGTGACCATGACGCATTCCGAACCGTTGGTCATGAGGTTCTGTACGATTCCCACGGTCTGTTCGGCCGTCTTGCCCTCACCGTAGATGACCTCGGTGGAACCCTGACGTACCTTGCGGTGATGGTCCACCTTTGCATACCCTAGTTCCACGAACGGTTCGGCCTTGAGCTGTAGGAGGGCTTCTTCGGGAGAGACGGAACCTTCCCTTACCCTGTTTAGAAGTTCCAATGTGTTCATAGGCGTGGGTCCCTCCTACCGTATTCCAACGAGGCGTATTCTCCTAACACGATCCTTTCGATATCGTTCTTCAGGTGTTCGACCGTCTCTTTATCGGAGTCTATCGTTTCCAGGCGTGCCCCTTCGGACGTCGTACGTAGGCGGAACTCTCTGAGACCCAGTGTACTGAGCAGATATTCGGTCCTCTCGGTACGTTCCAGGTTCTCGGCGGTCAGGACCATGCCTGAAGGGATCCTTGTGGCAAGGCAGGAATCGGACGGGAGGTCCCATGTCTTCAGACCGGCCTTCCTGGAAAGGTCCCTCAGCATGGGTTTGGTGATCCCGGACTCCTTCAAGGGGGACAGTATACCTAGTTCGGTCAACGCTTTCATTCCCGGTCTGTCTGAAGCATCGTCGGAGGCGTTGGTCGCATCGACGACTGTGTCTAAACCGGACTTTTTCGATTCTTCCAGGATTTTTGAAAACAGTTTTTTCTTGCACAGGTAACATCTGTCTGCCGGATTGGCGGCTATCGATGGGTCGTCCAGGACGTCGATATGGACCACGTCCACTTCCTGTCCCAAGGACTCTGCAAGGTCCAGGGCATGGTCGAGTTCCGTTTTTTTCTGGAACTGGCTTTTGATGAAATAGGCCTTTACTTCGACGTTGCAGGCCAATGCCGCATAGAGCAGATACGAGGAATCGGAACCGCCCGAATAGGCCAATGCCACTTTCGGATGTTCGGAGAAGAACTCCTTGAGTCTTTCGGGCACCGGTTCCATGCTCATTCCTGATCCTTCTTCTCTTCGCTGTGACCGGTCTTGTAGATCGGATTCAGCTTGTTGAGTTTTCTACCGAAGTGATGGGTGGCATAGTACAGCATATCGGTTCCATGTATGTCTATACTGGAAGGTCCGGACCTTACGAAGAAGAGGGTCTCTTTACCGTCTTTGAGGAACACGGGTTTCTTGCTGGGGGTGCAGTAGACCCTGAGGACACCTTTCCCATCGAAATCGACGATGCTCCATGTGATGAACGGTAGGTATTCGCTTCCGATCTGCTTCGTGATAAGGTTGTTGAGGTGGAGACTGAACTTATCCGTGCTTCCATCGAACGATTCCACATCGATACCTATGATCTCACCGTTGTCCGCAACGCCTACAAGGAGGATCCCTCCTTTTCCGTTGAGGAACGCGACGATGGACTTCAGGACTGCCCTTTCCATACGGGGATCGTTCTTACCGTCCCTCAGGTTGGTGCGGAGGGTGGATTTGAACTCGCAGGTGGTACTTTCCCCTGCTGCGATCTCTTTCAGGATCTGGGACTTGATCTCCTCGGAGGTCTTCCAGTTCTCATCCGCGTGGTTGATGAAGAAGTCGGTGACGGAGGACAACAGTCCGTCACGGCGGTTGAAATAGAACAGAACACAGACGACGAGGGCGGATATGATGGCGGTGGCGGTGTTTTCGAAGTATCCTTCGTTGTACACCTCCGATTCGATATTGAACAAGCATTCCAGGCTGTAGTCGACCATGCTTATGAGGGTCACCAGGGATACCGTTATGCAGAACGCTATCAAGGATACGGTGAACGGTTTGGAACGGTCGAATCCAGGCATACCGCGTATGAGTGTGAATATAAGGGTGATGCCGACCAGTGCAAGGAAAAGTCCCAGGGAGATGTCGGCAAGGATATCCAAGGTCGGCAGTTCATTTTTGAAATAGGATGTTAGCTGAACCAGGATCAGCGTTATCAATTGAAGGACTATGAACGGGATGGAGATGTGGGGCTTGGTGTCCGTCACGAGGAGATATATCGAGATCACCAGTGTGGGGACGGATATCACCAGACCTCTTATGTCATTGACCCACAATGCACTTACGATAAAGAACATGCTGATTATCGCGGTCAGCACACAACCATTGGAACCTATGTCTAAGTTATACTCGACATCGTCGACTATACCGTTGTTGTCCATGGACACCGTATTGTCTTTTAGATATACTAATTGCGTATGACGAATGGCTCCTGTCGTACTATCTTCCAAACAGTAAGCATCCAATCAACGAGCGGTTCTGGATATATTGTCTTGTTTAGCCGTAAAGGATTTTAAGCAGTTTTAGTTTGGTCGCTTCGGAGTAGTTCTTTTGGCAGAAGAAACAGAGAAATCGCGCAGGCCTGCTGGTACTATGGGAGATAAACCTTCCAACAAGAGCGGGAGCGGTGCGCAGTCTTCCGGACGCCGTCCGGATTCACGTTCAACCACTTCCGACGGGCAGCGCCGTTCCGGGGACCGTCCTTACGGAAACAGACCCCAGGGAACCGGAGCACCCCG
>JAKSHW010000086.1 GCA_024399195.1 archaeon
TTAAAGTGTCTGAAAAGGGTCTTAAAACCAATATTTTCGGTGGAGATGCGTTCTTCCTTGGAAACGGAAAGGACGTCTCCTTGGAGGTCGGATTCAAGATCGACATGGGAGAACTGTTCGGTGCCATCAAAAAGACCGGTGAATCCAGTTTCTTCCTCGGACTTGTGAAAGCGATTTCCGAGAACGGATTCGTGAAGCTCCTTCCCACCGTGGACCCCGTGGTGTCCGTCTACGACATGGAGTTCGTCATGGGCTCTTCCGTCAAGGTAAAGGGTCTTGCGATGGATGATGGGAAGCTTGTTCTTGAAAAAGCGGAGGTCGTTTCCGACGAAGGTTTCAATATGGCCGTCGAAGGGCTCGACATAGACCTTTCATCCTCTGAAAAACTGACATTTGAACTCAAAACCCTGGATGTGAACGTGGGTGAAGAGTTCTCCATGACCATCAAGGATGTCACCTGGAAGACCACCGTGAAGGTATACAGCCTTGTGGAGTTCTTCAATGAGCTCATAACCGTCATCGAGAACGGTGGAACCTACCTTGATATCGCGGAACTCATCAACAGATCGGACTTTTTCGATTACGGTTCCGATATGGTCATCGGATCGTTCTCGATCGATATGGACGGTCTTTCACTGTGTCTTGACGAAATTATGGTCAGCAATGAGCTTACGGACATGGCTGTGTTCTCCATGATCATCCTTCATGTGGACTACCGTGTCGAATCCGATGAGAAAGTGGTCGAACTTTCGGTGTCTAACGTCTTTTTGAACATCCGTTCCAACTATGACAAGATCGTTCCTTTGACGATAACCCTTGCAGGTGTCATCGTATTCGGTATCGGTGACAATCCCAGTAAGGTCCTTGGTTCGATTGCAAGGTATCTTCTTCAGGATTCTTCGACCGTTCTGATGATCGATGTAGGAAGTGTCTCCCTGACGGTGACTTCCGTCGACGAGGATGGTGCCACACAGACCATCGTCCTGGACGTCGATGAAGGTATAGTCAACCATTTCGAGCTGAAAGTCAGGAGCAGTTCCAAAGACCTGGTGGTCGTAGATGTAACTTCGTCCTTCAAAAAGGATGGAAAGGCCACTATACAGGTCACGGACGATAACCAGAATTTCAAATTCACCGTAGACAAGTATGATACCGAGGGTGAGATCGTAATTGTATCGCCCGATCTTTCCAAGATCGAAAGCAAGGATTTCCCCAAATATCTGTGGGAAAGTGTGAAGATCGAGGTATTGGTCAACATCCATGCCACAGCCGTTAACAAGGATGGGGACGACAGGTCCACCGTGGAGATCGATATGGCCGCAACCATCGGAAAGGACGTGTTCGTCTTCGAGGATGGAAAGTTCTCGATGGATATGGCCGAGTTCTTCAACGAGTTCAAGGCAAGGTCCGTCACGTTCGTCGGAGAGGGTTCTTCAGTGTACACTGTCGTCTTCGAGGATGTACGTTACTCCGATGACGGATACATAGCACGTGGTTTCTCCGCCGATTACGGCGGTGTAAGGAACATCATGGCCTACGACAAGGCCCCTGTCTATTCCGGTGTGTTCGACTTCGACTTCTATCTTGAGTACGTACCTTATGGAGAGGTTTCCGAGAACGGGTTCATCCGTGTGGAGACCGGGGACGTGACCCTCGAAGGAAAGAAGTTCGCCGATGTCCCTGGAGGTACCGTGGTGGATCTGCCCGAGGTCAGGGAGCCCAACTTCATCGGGTGGGACCTCAACGGCAAGTACATCGGGGATGTCGATACCATCACTGTGTTCGGTGACTCTGTGATCGAGCGTTCGATGTCTCAGCCTCTTGTCCCCTCTGCCGATGGTAAGATGGACGTGACCTGTGACGCGGTGGTGTTCGATAAGGGCTCCGTGTCCGCTATCAAGACTTCTGATGTGACCCTCAATTTCGTCACATCCGGTATTTCATTGGTGTTGAGCAAGGATGCCCTTTCCAAGATTGCCGGTTCGGAAACCGTCTATCTGTCTTCTATTTTGGGTGATGCAGGTCAGCTAACCATCGATCCGACGGCTCCTGAAGCCCTTGAGAAGGCCCTGAAAGCCTCGAAAGTGGTCAAAATCAATGTAAAATCAGATTTTACATCTGGTTTTGATAAGGTGAAAGTCGTTTTACCCTACACTATGGCAGCCGGTGCCCCCGTTGAGGATGTGCACGTCTACTATGTCGCAACCGATGGAAAACTGACCCTTATGGACTGCGAGTACGATGGGAAAAACGTAGTGTTCTACACCGATCATTTCTCCGATTTCGCCGTGTGTACGTACCACATCCCCGTCGAAACCGAGAGCGGATCCGACAACCTGATCTACATCGTGGTGGCGGTCATCGCAGTACTCGCGATCGCAGTTGTGGCCTTCCTGGTCGTCAGGAACAAGCGTAAGTAAACCTGTTTTCAGAAACCGTTTACCCTCCCTCCTGGGGAGGGGTCCCTTTGATGTTTTTTCACGGTCCTCCATATTTTTCCTTCGGAACGGAACTTGTCGAAACAGGACGTTTTTATGATTTCCACGTCGTTTTATCAGTCATTTTTCGATGATCTTACCTGACCATTTGCCTGTATGTAGCATATGGTCGCCGTCTTCGTCCCTCCTTCTTATATTATATTAAATAGGAACAAGCCATACTCGACATCACATCATTGGATGTGAAGCAATGTTTGCAAGTAGAACGAAACAGACCGGGCTATTGGCCGTACTCATGGTGGCACTCATGGTGTTCACCGCGTTCGTGCCTATGGTCAACGCGTCTGCAGGATCTGATATCCCTCCGGAATCGGACGGTTCGGTCCTTGTTCCTCCGTTCGAGGATGAGGGCGATACGCCGACCCAGGCGGATATCTCAGGCTATACCCTAGCCGAACTTTTGGAACTCTACGATGTGGATTCCAAGTTACGCGGCTATCTTGAAGGTACAGTCTTTGAAAGTCTGATTGATTATATCGACTTATACGGCATTCTCGAGAACCTCGGTCTGTCTGACGTCACCGTAGGTGAACTGTCGGACGGCGAGAAAATCAAAGAGATTTTGTCAGGTCTGGATGTCAATAAGATTTTGGATATTTTGAATGTTAACACGTTCCTCGCAGAGAACTCTCTGGCGGACGTTCTTGAAAAATTCGTCGATATAGACGCAGTTCTCGAGAACCTCGGTATAACCTCCGTCACCAAAGAGGATGTTCTCACCTATCTCGAGAGGTTCTCCCTTTACGATCTCGTGTACGACTTCGGACTCGATACGCTCCTTACCGCCATCGGTCTCGACAAGTACGTTCCCGGAACCATAGAGATCCTCACCAAAGACAGGTTCAAGTACACCCTCGATTACTTCGAGACCGATCTCGGCGAGTCGACCCTTACCATCACCAACCTTTCCATCGACATCGATGCGACACAGGGATGGGACAGCGCCACCACCGTTGTGAAGGTCGATTCCGTCGGTCTTTCCGGCGAGGCATACCAGGCTTCCGTAGAGTCCGTCCTGTTGGATTCCGGCTCCGAAGTCACCTCTTTCTCAGTCGAGAAGTTCACGGTCATCAGTGACGGGTCCTCCCTGGTCATCGACGGCATCCTCAACGGAATATCCGTCGACAACGGGGTTTTCACCTTCATGCGTGTCGGCGACATCAGTGTCTACGACGGAGAGGACAAGGTCTTCGGACTGCTTCCCGTAAAGAGCTCTCTGTATCTCGCCCCCTTCGGTCCTGCCGCACTTGACGACGGAGACGAGGAAGACGTCGGACCTTTGGCAGAGTTCACTCTGGCGTTCGAAGGCTTCGAGTTCGGAACCGTTTCCATGAAAGACGTCGAATTCGGCATGGCGATCACCGATGCACCTTCCCCTCTGATCGATTTCAAGGTCGGCGAGATCAAGGTCGGCGATTTAGTCACCGTCAAAGGTTTCGAGTACAACTCCGCATCCGACGATAAGGTAACCGTCAGCTCCCTTACCTTGTTAGGCCTTCCCATCTCTTTGGACAGGGCATTCACCGAGAAAGGAGTCACCTACGACTTTGACGGACTTCAGATCGAGATCGATGGCGAGATCTACTCTATGGACGTCCTTATCAGCACCAGCGGTAAAGACGGTGTGAAGAACTTCCATGTCGAGATCAGTTCAGTCACCAACATCGAGACCAAGGTCTGCATTCTCGACTCTTTCGTATTCGATATGAAGTCCGGATCCGACCTCGTCGTGTTTGCCGAGGTAAACGGTCTTGAATTCGATGATACCAAGGTGGACCACTTCAAAGCAACCTTCTCGGACGTGGACGGAAAGAGGTCCTTCGACCTCGAATACACCGATGTCGTGTTCACTGTCGGTTCCGTCAAGTTCGAACTCACTCCTACTTCCCTTTCGTTCTCGGCACCCGAGTACGGCATGTGCGGAAGTATCAGCGACGATGACGGTGTCTATGAGATCCGTGTCGGACTCGGTTCAGGAAACTTGGACGATTGCAATGTCCGTTTCATGACCAGCAGTTCCGGATTTATTGAGCTCCTGATCAATGAGTTGGCCGTCGGCGATCTCGTCCTTGACGAGGCCACCCTTCTCTGGGACGACAACAAGTTCTCTCTCGCCTTTGAAAAACTCGTCAGTGAGTATGTTTCCATTTCCAAATTCGCTATAGGCAAAGGCGAGATCTTCAAAGCACTCGTCGAATCCGTAGAAGTGGGGGATGAATTCGTTGCAGAGGATGTTCTTTTCGTTGCAGCTGAGTCTGTTTCCTTCACCTCGGCCTATTTCCGTATCAGGGATGTCGAGATTGACGATTTCAGAGTGGGCTCTTCCGAAGGAAAAATGATCCTCCACGTCGGATCCGTCCTCCGTGGACCTGAGGATGCACGTACTATCGACATAGAAGGGCTCGAGATAACTTCCGAACCCTCCTTCGTATGCGATGTGTTCATTGTCAACGATGACGACGTCAAGGTGTCCATCACCAAATCAGCAGTGGACGTCACCCTCTTCGGTGTCTCCGTCCATTACGGATTCGAGGACGGTTCGTTCACCGTTTCCGGAGATCTCGAGTTCGAAGGTTTCAGTATAAAAGACATCTCCGTGACCCGTTACGTGGACGTTCAGATAGAGTTCACCTTCGTTTCGGAGACCATTTCGTTCGAAGTCGATATCACCATAGGCTCCGGTGCAGTTCAGATCGGCGTTGCCAACGTCGATTACACCGGTGGGTCCGTCACCCTGAACATAGACAGTATCATGTTCAAGCTGGGAGACGAGGATGGATTCGTCGTAGGATTAATCGTCGGTGATGTGAAATACACCTCCGTCGACGGATACTACACCACCACCGTGACCATCGACAACAGGGATTCCCTGTGTAGCGGTATCTCCTACCACAGCGGCGCCGATGGAAAGGACCTCAGGGTAGGGTTCGGATACCTCACCTATTCCGTTTCCGTCATGGGAAGCAGTTCCAGCGTATACTATTCCTCGTTCACCGCGATCATCGGTACGGCCGGAATCCAGTTTACCCTCTTCGGTCTCGATGACAGCGGTTTCGAGGTGATGTACGTCTCCAAGGAGAAGTTCACCCTCACTGGAACCAGTGAGACGTTAGGGTTCGGAATAGAGAGGGACGGAACCCGGATCTCCGCCTCTGTCTTCACCTACACTGTAGTGGAGTCCGAGAAGGTTCTCGATAAACATCTCGAGATCAAGGTCGAGGACGGTTCGTTGTCCTACCTGTGCATCGACGTCTTCATCGGAGGCACCATTGTAAGGGCCGACCTCAACGATGGTGTTCTGGAGATCGGTTGCATCAACGGCGAGTCCGAACTTGATGCACACTTCAAGAACGGTGACATGTTCACCGTCGACATAGCCGCCCATATCCCTGCGATGGAGTTCGAATGTTCCGTGGGAATAGCCATTGTCAAAGACTTCGCATCCAACTCGGAAGGAGCTGTAGCGGTCGAGATCCTTATCAGTATCTACGACAGTTCTGTTCACTTCACATATGACAATGGAAAATTCGATATCGTTGCAAACTACGGCGAAGAGGCAAGACTCAAGGCCGTTTACGATGGAACCCTTACTGTAATTATCATTATTAGTCCCGCTATGTTCGAGGGGGAGATCGACGTCGCTTTCGAAGACGGGGTCTTCACCGTTTCCACCGAGTCCTTCGGCCGTGAGACCGAGGGTAGGGCTTTCCTCGTCACCGATGCGACCGCATCCTTCGACGGAAAGACCTTCAAGGACACTATAGGTTCCTACACCCATGTCATCGACGGTGAGAACTATGGAATTGCCATAGAACTCGAAAACTACTGCATCGAGATCTCTTCCGATGTCTTCAACGAGTCTGTGGACGTCTGTTCCATAGTGTTCGGTTATGAAGACGTCACCGTGGAGTGCGATCTCGATACCTTGTGCATCGCTACCGACAGGCTCGTTCTCGAAGCCGTTCTCGGTGATGACATCGTCGCCACCCTGTCCATCGATGGGGACAAAGTGCTCGATGCCGTCGTCGGAAAGGACAAGTTCTCCGTGGTAGGACATTACGAGAGCGACGACTACTACCTGGATGCGGACCTGAACCTCGTCGACGGCGCATATGCCGGTCATATGGAGTTCAGTTCTGAGATCGCAGAGATCGAAATGGTCGTGGAGGACGGAGCCATAATCTTCGACGATACCGTCGTGACCCCCTTCGGAATCCTGAAGGACAACGGAAAGATCGTCGACAACGTGCTCGTGGAGTACACTGTGGGCTTCGCGTGCATCGATAACCACATAGTGCTTTCCTATCAGAAGGACGGACCCAAGACCACCGACATAGACTGGACATTCTCCAACGGTGTGAAGGTCGTCCAGGAGCTCTCTGTCGCACCCGCCGGAGGACAGGGGGCCACCACCGTCACCTACGGAGACCTCGTCCTGAACGGAAGGTCCATGTTCACCACCCAGCTCGACACCATGGAGATCGAAATCGACCAGGGTGAGAACTGCGCTGTGTTCACCTATCAGAATGATGGACCCAAGACCACAGACATCGATTGGACCTTCTCCAACGGTGTGAAGGTCGTCCAGGAGTTCTCCATCGCACCTGTCGGAGGACAGGGTTCCACCACCGTCACCTACGGTGAGGCCTCCTGCCACACCGAGACCGTCTTCACCGAGCAGCTCGACTCCATGGTCGTTGCCGTTGTCTATGGCGACAACCACGTCAAACTGGCCTATGTCAGGGACGGCGAGAAGACCAGCGACATCGATTGGACTTTCTCTAATGGATTGTCCCTTAGGAGCAACGTCACCATCGGAACCGATTCCGGTTGCGGAGAGACCAACGTCGTCGCAGGTGAGCTCAGCATCCACACCGAGACCACCTACAGCGAAGGTGTGTACACCCACGCATCCTCCTTCGTGAGGGGATCCGACCACGCGGTCGTCAACTACAGGACCGGCGGAGACAACAGTGCCGACATCGATTGGACATTCTCCAACGGAATCCATCTCGTGCAGGACATGCGCAACTCTCCGTCCGGAGGACAGGGTTCCACCACTGTCACCTACGGAGACTTCGTCCTGAACAGCAGGTCCACCTTCACCACCCAGCTCGACACCTTGAACGTAGAGGTCACCTACGGTGAGAACGATGTGTCCGTGGAATACGCCGAGGGAGCATGTTGCGCCCAGGTCACCATCGGCGATCTTGAAGTCTATGTGGAGGTTCTTTCCACCGACGGTAAGGTATCGTCCGTCCAGATTGAGATCACCAAAGGCAATGTCGGTGCTATTGCAAAAGTGAACGAGACCGAGCGTGTCGTTGCATTCGCCTACAATGCGGAGGGACAGAGCTTCCTTGTCCTCTTCGGCAAATCCGATGGAAAGTACATGTTCGAAGTGGAATACGCCGATACCGTAAACCGCGGTATCGTATCCGTCTTCGGCGAGACCTTCCTCGTGGACGTCGACTTCACCTACGGTGATTTCTCGGTCACCGCCGTTGCCGGAAACAAAGATACCTTCACGATGGACGTCGCCATCAGCGACAAGGCGTTCACCCTTTCCGCCTCCGCATCCGAAGGAAAGATCGAACTCACCTCTGCCTTCGTCTACAACGAACGCAGTCTGGGTGTAGGTCTGGTCTACGATGGTTCTATCGAATCGATGGAATTCATGTTCCTCGGTACCGACAACCATGCTATCGCAACTTACAGCAAGGGTGTCTACAGTGCAGACGTGCTCTTCACCTATGGCACTTTCAACATCGAAGTGGCCGCGTCCGGAAAAGATGGGTCCGTAGATGCACTCGCCATCATCGGATACATGGGACGCACCGTTACTGCAGGCGTCGTCTATGCCGACGG
>JAKSHW010000087.1 GCA_024399195.1 archaeon
AAATTAAGATACATCCTCATGGAATTAGGATCAATTTTGATGATGCTGTTGGTCCTCTTCGTTTTAGCACGCATTGCGGCCGCTGTCGTTGAGCGCTTCGGAATGCCTGGCCTTATCGGAGAGATCATAATCGGTATCGTCATTTCCAATCTGGCCATCGGTGATTTCAACCTGATCAAGTCCTTGGATCTTGTTCTAGGCGATGTCACCAATACCAATTACTCTGTACTGTATACTGCTTCTGAACTCGGTGTCATATTCCTTCTGTTCTCTGTAGGTCTCGAGACCAGGGTCAAAGACCTTCTCGGTTCCGGTAAGACCGCGTTCTTCGTCGCACTCCTCGGAGTCATAGTCCCCTTCCTCCTTGGATTCGCGTACATTCAGGTCACTGAAGGCAATTTCACCCACGCTATGTTCCTTGCAGCGGCAATGGTCGCCACCAGTGTCGGTATTACCGCACGTGTGATCAAGGACATGGGTCTTATGGACAAGAAAGAGTCCAGGATCATCATCTCCGCCGCGGTCATCGACGATGTCCTCGGTATGATCGTCCTCGCGATCGTCAAGGGAACCGCAGGTTCCAGTTCCGGTCTCGACATCCTCGGACTCGTAATCGTAGTGGTCGAGGCGGTCGTGTTCGTCCTCGGTGTAATATTCCTTGCAAAGTATGCCGTTCCCGCCATTGTCGGAAAATGGACCGCCATGAACCAGGGAAGGGTCGGAGCAGGCAAAGAGGCCCGCAAGGCACCCAATGCCCTCGTCCTCGCCCTCATCGCCTGTACCTTCTTCGCATGGCTTGCAGAGGAGATCGGACTCGCCGCTATCATCGGTTCCTTCCTTGCAGGAATGCTTTTCGCAGACTATGCGGAAGAGACTGGGCTCATGGAGAAGATCGAGACCATCACCACCGTTTTCATTTCCTTCTTCTTCATCAACGTCGGTCTTCAGGTCGACCTCGGATCCATCGGAAACGTCTCTGTCATCGTAACCATCGTAGTGGTCCTCCTCATGGCCCTTGTTTCCAAATACATCGGATGTGGACTCGGTGCCAAGCTCGCTGACAGGAACATCGACAAAGATGGATTCAACATAATCGGAGTCGGTATGATCCCCAGAGGAGAGGTTGGAATCATCGTCGCCGCCCTCGGTATCAGCATTGTCACCGAATCCGGAGAACTGGCACTGTCTCTGGAGCTTTACTCTGTGATCGTCATCATGGCCGTAGCCACCACGATCATCGCTCCTCCGATACTTTCCAAGCTTTGCAGGAAGAAATACCCTGTGGATCCTGGAGAGGAAACCCCGGAAGAGGGATACTGAAACATATTACATCCCCGGCCGTCGGTCTTTCCGACGTTCGGGGTTGAATTTTTCGAATGGTTTCGTTGTTCGTCCTATATGAAACCAAAAAACTTAGAGTTCTGAATATACAGACCTAAGCACAGCTAGAACATGTATTATTATCACTATCGAATAATACCGGTCCGCCTTAGCTCATGGGGAAGAACACGGGCAGAACGATGATGAGGATGGTGAAAACGATACCGATAGCGACAACGGTCTTGGGTCCGACCTTGATACCTTTGTCGTCCTCGGAGTCGAAGTACCTCATAAGTCCTGCAGATGAGGAAAAGGATTCTCCTTTGTCTTTTGCCATTGGCTCGGCTATTGTTCTTAATTATATTAACCTAATCTCTGGGTATACGGGTCCGATAAATCAAAGGATAGTTGATTCATCCAATTATGTGGAAATCAGGCCCTGACCTGTTGCGCCAAAAAAGACTTTTATAAGGCGGTACTTAGCCGATTTTCGGTAATTATGCATTGGGCAGACGTTATTGCGAATAAGCTGGTAGAGATCAATCCCAGCCCTATAATCGCCACCGGTATCACCCCCAGCGGAGTGATCCATGTCGGCAGTCTCAGAGAGTCGATCACCGCCGAAGCGGTCCGCAGCGCGGTCGAGGAGAAAGGCAACGATGTCAAACTCATCTATCTCATCGATGCTTTCGATCCCCTCAGGAAACGCTACGAGTTCCTCCCTGAAGAATACGAGAACCACGTCGGTAAGCCCATTTGTAACATACCCTGCCCTTGCGGTAAACACGCCAGCTACGCCGAACACTACATCGAGCCTTTCCTCGACGCCCTTAAATCCGCAGGAGTCAAGTACGAGCTCCACTGGACCAACCAGCTTTATGCCCAGGGTAAGTTCGCCGAGATGATCGATTCCGTCATCAACAGGAGAAAGGAGATCAGCAAGATCCTCTTCGAGGTCTCCGGTAAAGAGGAGAAAGAGGATTTCTCCCCCTATCAGCCTCTCTGTGAGAAGTGCGGTGTGTTCATAAAGACCCCCGATTACAGCAAGTACCAGTACCCCTACCTCGAGTACACCTGCCCCTGCGGACACTGCGGAAAAGCGGACATCAGGCTCGCCCAGGGTAAGCTCGGATGGAGGTTCGAGTGGCCTGCCAAGTGGAAGATCTTCGGAACCACCGCAGAGCCTTTCGGAAAGGACCACGGAGCGGCCGGAGGTTCCTACGACTCCGGTGTCAGGATCGCAGATGAGATCTATGGCATCAAGGCCCCTTACCCCATCAGGTACGAGTTCGTCCAGCTCAAGGTCGCAGACCCCAGCGACCCCACCGGACAGAGAAGTGTCATCTCCCAGATGCACAAATCCAAGGGATCCTCCATCACCGGAATGGATGCCATCAGCATGATGCCTCCCGAGGTTCTCAACTATCTGTTCCTCAGGCTCCAGCCCAACACTTCCATCGATTACGATTCCGGTATGGGAGTCATCGACATCTCCGAGGAATACGACAAGATGGAGAACGCCTACTTCACCAACAAGATCAAGAAGTCCGATGAGAACGCTGTCAGGGCCTATGTCCTTGCACAGCACAACAACGTTCCCTCCAAGCTTCCTCTCCAGGTCTCCTGCAGGCACATGATCAACGTCGTACAGCTTGCAGACACCTTCGAAGAGAGATTGAAGGTTCTCGGAAGGACCGTCGACCTCAGTGCAGCCACCGAGGAGGATCTCAAGAAGATCGAGAAGAGGTTCAAGGCCATCGAGTACTGGGTCAAGGAGGATTTCGCACCTTCCGCCGTACAGTTCAAACTCAACAAGGATGTCCCTGCAGACTTCGATCTCTCCGATGACGCCAAGGTCCTCTTCAAGGATATCGCCGCACGTCTCAAGGAGTGCGAGTGGGAGGCTAAGATCGTCAACAAGGCTCTCTCCGATGCCAGCAAGGAGTCCCCTGTTGGAAAGGACGCCTACCCCATCATCTACAACCTCTTCGTAGGTATGGACAAAGGCCCCAGGCTTGGAATGTTCTTCGCTTCCATGGAAAGGGACTTCGTCGTAAACATGTTCGAAAAAGCGGCCCAGTGAGCCGTATAGGGGGTGGAATTCCCCCATCTTTTCTTTTTTCATAATATCTGTAATCTTTGTTGAATATTGTTGGATTTGTATTTGAATCCGTAAATTTCTTGGGAAAAATTAAGAAATCACCGGAAAGTCCTTAGGAAAAATTAACGATTATGCCTAAAAGTCCTTGGGAAAAATTAAGGAATCCGTAGAAGAGTCCCTAGGAGGACTTAACAATAAGGGACGGTATCCACATTCGATGTTGAAAAGGAGGATATACATGACGCTTTCGAAATGGGTGGATTTCCCCTATACCTATGTTCCGTTGGTGATCGGGGCCAGGCAGATCGGTAAAACCTTCATTATACGGCAGGTCCTGAACGATTCCTTTGAAAACATAGTGGAGATCAATTTCGTCTCAAATCCGGAGTACTGTAACATTTTCGATGGTAGTCTGGAGGTGGACGATCTGATAACGGAGATCTCGGTGAGGGTTCCACAGGTCAAACTGGTTCCAGGTAAAACGGCGATATTCCTCGATGAGATCCAGGAATGTCCTAACGCACAGACCTCTTTCAAACCGTTTGTGGAGGACGGACGTTTCAGAGTGATCGCATCCGGTTCGTTGCTCGGCATACGTCATAGGCAACCCCGTTCAAACCCCGTGGGATATATGGACGAGATCAGGATGTATCCTTTGGATTTCGAGGAGTTTCTCTGGGGGCTTGGAATAAGCGAGGAGATAACAGGGAAGGTCCGTAGCAATCTGACCACAAAAACCCCCTATTCCGACTCTATACTGAAGGCCCTTGAGAAGTATTACTTCCTGTACATGATCGTAGGGGGAATGCCGGAAGCCGTACAGACCTATCTTCAATCGAGGAATATCCAAGAAGTAAGGGATGTGCAGAAGATCATACTTGTCGGATATCGTAACGATATCACAAAGTATTCTGATGATTCGGACAAGGACAAGATAAACGCCTGTTTCGATTCGATACCTGTCCATCTTTCCAAGGAATCGAAAAAATTTAGTTACAAGATAGTGGACGAAGAGTTTGTACCCACTTTCAAAACATACGAAAGCGCCATCAATTGGATGAAGGACGCATCCATGGTGAACCTATGTTACAATCTGGACTCTCCAAGTCAGCCTTTGGGCGAACATAAAGTAGACAGACAGTTCAAGATGTATATGGGCGATACTGGGCTGTTGACGTATATTCTAGGTCTCAATGTTGCAAAATCCCTTCTTTCCGGAGATACCCGTGTAAACAAAGGTGCGGTCACGGAAAACATCGTAAGCCAATGCCTTGTTTCCAGCGGGTTCGATCTTTATTACTTCAGGTCGGATACTTTGGAGATCGATTTCATACTGCAGTTGGGGACATCGGTGGTTGCGGCCGAGATAAAATCAGGAAACAATAAGCAATCGAAATCCCTCGATTCGTTCAAGAACAAATATGGTGTGAAACGGAGGATGAAGTTCGAAAAGACCAACATCTATACTGATGACAAGGGTATCGAACACTATCCGCTTTTCGCATCCGCCTTCATCAGGGATATCCAACCCGATCCCGAAGTGGACATCGATGTGGACGTGGACTCGTTCATCAAAGAGTTTGAATGAACGTGGTCTGAAGTTTTGTTGAAAAGAAAGGGTCCCGAAGGACCCAGATAAAGAATTTGTTATCACATAATACCCATCTGAGTGAGTTTCTCAGGTAGGTATGTGTCTGTGACGTAGTCAAGGCCGTATTTGGCCAACGCCTGCTGCTCAGCCTTCTTTCCCATCTCCAGCATGGCGTGGATCTCACTGTCCCAGAACTCGTCCGCGAACCTGGGGTCGGTGAGTTCGGACTTGAGTGCTCCGATATCCTTGTCGTTGAGCTTGTCGGTGGGAAGGTCGTAGTTGAGGATATCCGATGCGGTGATACCCACGAACTGTGCGGTGGGGGTCGCAAGGTAGTCGGATATGTGGGCGGTCTTGATGGCACCGTATGCGACTGATGCGAAGATCCTGAAGGACCAGGGATCACCATCGGTGAACACGACCACAGGAAGTCCGTTCTCCTCGTTGAGCCTCTTGATGAGCCTCCTGGTGGACCTGGTAGGCTGACCGGAAAGGTGGATCAGGATGCAGTCTTCTCTCTCAGGGAACCCGTTCTCGATGAGACGGGCGAACATTCCTCCGGTCTCAAGGGCCATGACGAACTTCGCATCGTGGCTTTCGATCTCGAAGGTCTCCTTCTCCACGCTGTAGGGAATGGCGAAACCGGTCTCGGCGACATCGTCCATGCAGTTGAAGGTTCTCATCCCTTTCTTGGTGAGGGTCCTGAAGTTGACGTTTCCGTATACGTGGGAACTTCCCTCCTCGGGCCTGAGCTTGAAGTCCTCCCTCATACAGTGGGAGATGGTCTCGAGGTCCTCTGCAAGAAGGTTGCTCTCGTCCTGGGAGTGGAACTTGGCGTTCTGCCAACCTTCCGAGATGTAGTACATTTCCCTTAGGGTTGAGGACTTGTTCTCACGGATCATCTCGTTGATGAACTCGGTGGTGTATGCGGTCCTCAGCATCATGATCGCACCCTGTGTGGTTTTCGCGGTACGGGTGGTCTTCATGCTTCCGTATTTCCAGACCTGGGTCATGGGGTCGAACTCGATGTTCCTTTTCGACCTGAGGGGGAGGGACATGTGGGGGACGTCTCCCTGGTCAAGGCTCTCGTAGATGCCCTCGACGACCTTGGTGAGGTTGTCCATTGCCATCTGCTGTCTGTCATTCATCGTCGCTCAGCTCCTTTTCGAATTCTTCCTCTTCAAGTTCCTCTTCTTCCTCTTCGCTGACGTCGTCCTGTATGAAGTCGTCGTCGCTCTCGGTGATCTTCATTCCTTTGATTCCCCAGTCTCCGGGCAGTGCCTCCGCACCCATGACGTAGGTGGAGTTGATACCTGAGACATACACATCGTCAGGATCGAAGGTGTCGGCGAGCTCGCCGGTAAGGGTGAACTCCAACTGTATGGAGCAGGAGGGAGGGATGTCCCTGATGATCCACTGGGTCTTTCCCTCTTCGTTGGTGGAATCGAACATGGGGTTGCCGGTCACGGTCTCGTTTATGCACTCGACGGGAAGCTGTGCATGGACCATGAAGGTGTGGGGTTTGATGGTGTAGTTGTATATTCCGTAGGTGAACTTCCTTCCGTTCTCCACCTTGGATTTGGAAGGTTCTATCCATACGACGTTCATGATCTTGGTGATGGTCCTGCTGAGGTCGGGGACGGGTCTTCCCAGCTGTTCGGAGACCTTCTTCGCGAGGTCGGGGAGGATGACCTGTACGATGTTGAACTTCTCGTGGGTCTTTCCCTTCTTCTCCATCTTGTTGAGGTGGCTCTTGAGGTTCCTCGCACAGAGCTTGAGGGCGGCCACGATCTCCTCCTCTATCTCGGGCATGGATGCGATGGCCTCCTTGCCTTCGGAGGTGAAGGGCACTTTGGTGGATGCCACGTGGACAAGGATGATGGCGGGTCCGAAGGGGATTCCTTTTCCTCCTCTCTGTTCCAGACCGTATCTTCTCCAATCGACCTCTCCGATGGCCTTGGTGATGATATCCGCACCCTGCTGGTACAGCAGAGGTACACGGTTGGCGAACCTCATGATGGTGACCTGTCCCTCGGAGGGGATGTCTCCACCGTAGACGATACCCGCTTCGACGGTGAACGGGTTACCGTTGACGGCCTTGGGGGGCCTGGTCACAGGGGTCGCGTAGTATTCGGGACGCATTCCGTCGAGGATGTGCATAAGTCCCTTCTTGATCAGGACGTCGCCGATGGGTGAAAGGCAGTCGGACGGAGGGGCCATGATCTTGACCTGTCCGATACCGTTGATAAGGGCCATGCTTCCGTTCCTTCCCAGTTCCCTGGGGTCGGACTCGGGGTCCACTCCGGACTTCTCGCAGATCTCGGTGGCGAGACGTGCGGTCATCCTGCAGAAGTCGTTCTTCAGGAAGTCCTTGACGGTCTTCTGCTCGGTGGCGGAGGAGTAGTTCATCATGTCACCGATCTCCATTCCCTGGGGATGGGGTTTGATCTCCTGTGCCTTGGGGGGCATGGTCTCGGTGGCTCTCTCGAATACGAAGGCTTTTCCTTCGGGGTCGTGGAACTCTATCCTCGCATGGGGGTTGACGATGGCGGTCTCCTTCAGATACTCGAAGATGGACTGCTTACCTCCCATGTAACGTCCTTTGGTGGTGTATTCGATATAGGTTCCGTGTTCCTTTCCTTCCCAGGAGAAGGGTTTCTCGTTGGTGACGATAGGCCTGTTGGTCTTGGTGTCGACGGAGATGTCCATCTCCCATGCGACCTCGTCCTCCCCTTCGATCCTGGAGGCGATGTGGGCGGGTCTTCCGGTGGAAATGTTGGCGTACATGACGGTCGCGGAGATTCCGATACCCTGCTGTCCTCTCGACTGCCTGAGGGCGTGGAACCTGGAACCGTAGAGCAGGCGTCCGAAGACGTTGGGCATCGCCCTGTGGACGATACCGGGTCCGTTATCCTCTATGGACACCTTGTACTCGTCCTCTCCTGTACGGGAGAGTTTTACGATGACCTCGGGGAGGATGTCCGATTCCTCGCAGGCGTCCAAGGAGTTGTCGACAGCTTCCTTGACACCCATCAGAAGCGATTTGGCACGGGAATCGAATCCTAGGATCTGCTTGTTCTTCTCGAAAAATTCTGTGACCGAGATCTCGTGCTGTTTGTCAGCAAGGTTTTCGGCGGTCACTTTACTTGCCGTCTTTTTTGCCGGCTTTCCGTCTGTTCCCATCGGGACGGTATAGGTCGGGTTCGGTTTAAAACATGTGGTACGCGAATGTCCCAGAATACGAAACTGGATTGATTAG
>JAKSHW010000088.1 GCA_024399195.1 archaeon
GAAGGAGAAAAGATCTGGACCGAAGCTCCGCTCATGCGGAACAACGGACCGAACGTCCTTCTGAGATAGGGGGTATGGTCGGTCGGCTCCTGCCGAAAGACCATATCTACCAATTAGGTATATAATTAAAGAATATATAAATATATTGATTTAAATTTTTAATTATATTTATTCAATTAGATTTTTTTCATTTATATTTTTATTTTTTGTAAATTATTAATTACAGTCTGCTAAAACGAACATCAGTTGTAAATGGTCTCGAACGGGTTCACTTTGACAGATCAGGATTATTTCCGATTTTGTCTAAGCACAGTGACCATTACGCTATTCTTTGGACTGTGTATCCCATTTGCGAAGGATGTACACCGTTCCACGGGTGTTTCCATGTTTCACGAGCATCCCTTCACTGATCATTTCCGATATGTTGTTGTGGATTAGAAGATGGGACACATCCGGTGCACGGTCGGCGATATCTTCTGTAGTGAACCGCCCTTCGGTGTTTTCGATGATATATCTGATCCTTTCCGATTTTGACAGTATCTCCGTACCCATTGGTGGAAAACAGCCGTTGAGGACCTTGGTACAGTGGTTCAGATTGTGCAATATGTCTTCGATGAACATTCCGTATCTGTTGGAATCTCCTCCCCATCCGTTTGTACTAAAACCCAATGCCGTGAAATGATTGTCAAGATGGTCCAATATCTGTTTTTCAAGTGAACTGTACCTGTGCAGGGATAGTCCGGACCTCGATAGCAGCAGGTTCAGAACCAGACGGTACATGCGTCCGTTTCCGTTGTTGAAGGGGGATATTGAAAAGAAATCTATCGTAGCACACATCGCCAGGATAAGCTGGTCTAGATCATTATTTTTGGACGCTTCGTTGTACATCTTGCAGAAATGGGACAGTGCATAACGCACTTCGCGCGTGTTTGAGGGATTCGTTATAGTGCTGGCGGTTCCATAACCCAGATGCGGATAGTCCACGTTACGGAGTTTACCTCCGTTGGGATCATGTCTCGACATCAGACGACTGTGTAGCTCCATAAGGTCTTCAGGAACGAGGATATCCTTACCTGCCAATGTGTCACAGAACAGTATGGCCTCGTACTGACCTTTGATCTTGAGATCGTTGAGGCTCATATCACTATCTTCAGACAAGATCGTATTGGGGATGTTCTTTTCGTTCACAGGGATATGTTCCATATTATGTGAACTAGAAATATCGTCCAGGATGCACCTGTACCTCAGGGCTTCCAATGCCTTAGGGTAATGTCCTTTCCAGACCTTCAGTCGTTCTTCGGTAACGTAGATGTCGGAGATAATCCTTGAACATTTCAGGTCAACGGAGTATTCTTTGAGGAAGGAATAGTCGAAATATTTCATTGGATCACCTGATCTACTGATGTGTATGTGTGTTACACTTTAACAATTTATTATAATTTGTTATATTATATTCGATTTTTTAGAATAATGATTGGATACGACTAATATGCATGACCGTTGAAGCCAGTATTTGGTTTTCGATTTTTTAATAGAGTTTTTGTTATCCTTAGTTTTAAATATTGATATTCTGAAAGCAATTTGGATATTAAATCCAAGGAATAACATGGATAACAAGTTAATCGCGATCCTGGCGGTCGTCATACTCGTTGTCGCAGGAGGTTCCGCAGCGGTACTTCTCATGAACAACGACCAGGCGCCTTCCGTGGAGGAAACGGTGTCCGCCACCGTGGAGATCTACGGAAACGCTAACAACGACGCCTACATTGACGACAAGGACGTAGAGGTCCTCAATGACATCATCAAGTCCGGAAAATGGGATACTGCTAAGCATCCCTTCGCAGATGCCGACCTTGACGGTTTCATCACCAACAAGGATGTTGAGATCGTAAAGAAGATCATCAACGAGAAGTCCTGTAAAATCTACTACAAGAACTACTTCGGAGAGGCCCAGTCCCTTGATTTCCCCCTCAAGGGAAAGAATATCGGTATCACCTATTGGCAGCAGGCCGAGATGATGGCCGCGCTCGGTCTCTGGAACCTCGTCAAATGCGGACCTACCAACCTCAAATCCTGGTACGGCAACCTTTACGATCTTTCCGGAGTCACCATCTACACTTCCAAGAACAACCATAACAGCGGTGTTACAGACAGCGCCATCGAGAACTTCAAACTGAAGAACGTCGAGGTCATCGTCGCAACCCCCACCGCAGCCAACCAGTCCGCTCTCCAGAAACTCGTCGACGAGGGTGTCAATGTCATCTATCTCTGGTACACTGGAGACTGGGCGATCCCCACCATGATGACCCTTGGAATCCTTCTCGGTGCAAAGGAGAAGGCACAGGCCTACAACGATTACGCCACCAAAGTCATGAAGAACATCGATGACCGTCTTGCAGGAAAGACCCGTGCCACCGCCCTCGTAGCAGGTGCATCCACTTCCCTTGCAGACGACGGTGTGACCACCAAGGTTTCTCTCCACACCAACCCTCACGAGGGTAACTACTACTTCACCAATCTCGTTGCGAACACCTACACCAACTCCGCAGGACTCACCGAGTTCGGAGCTACCAGCAGGTCTCTCGAATGGCTTCTCAGCAACGACAAGTCCTTCGAGCACATCGCCATCTACCTGAACCAGACCGGTTTCGCATGTGGAACCGCTACCGATGTGGGTGGAGATGGAAGCATCATCACCCAGAAACAGTTCAACGACAAGTTCGAGGCAGCTGTCTCCAACTACTCCCAGACCTCAGCATACAAGAACGGCAACATCTTCGGAATGCCTTACGATATGCTCGGAGGAATCTCCGGATACGGTCTCGTCACCACCCTTGCATACATGATCTACCCCGATCTTTTCACCAAGGAAGAGGCACAGGACCTTCTCCAGGAGTGGTTCGACAACTTCACCGTCGCCAAGATCGATGTCAAGAAGCAGGGTGCGTACATCTACGACGGTACCGCCTACAAAACCAGTTACAACAATTGAACATTTTACGGGGCGGGGGACCACCCCCTGCTCCACTATGGAGCGATAGACAATGGCAACGAGTCCGATCATCACCAGAGCGGTCGACGCATGGGTGAACAAGGAAGTGACGTTCGAAGAGGAGATGGACGAATACCGTAGGCACACCCTGTTGAAGCTGGTCTTCATCGCGGTATGCATGGTGGGTGTCGTGCTTGTTGCAGGGTACACCCTGACCATAGGGGACTATCCTATAGGATTTTGGCACAGCTACGAGGTCCTGTGGGACCATCTTATGGGCACTATCGGCGACGAGACCGAGGATTTCATCGTATGGAAGGTCAGGATGCCCCGTATATTCACCGGAATCCTGGCAGGTGTGGGGTTGGCGATATGCGGTGCGGTGATGCAGAGCATCCTGAAGAACCCCTTGGCGGACTCCTATACCACAGGAGTGTCCTCCGGAGCATCGTTCGGAGCGACCTTGGCCATAGCGGTGGGTTTCTCTGTCGTGGGATACGGCGGATATGCCATCGTCGCTAACGCGTTTGTTTTCTCGTTGATCCCGGTGATGGTGATCCTAGGCGTGGCCAAGATGAGAGGAGCTTCTCCAGTCACCATGATCATGGCCGGAATCGCCATCATGTACGTGTTCAACGCCACCACTACCTTGATCAAACTGTCCGTCACCGAGGCCAAGTTAGCCTCGATCTTTGATTGGTCGGTCGGTTCTCTGGATAACAGCAGCTGGCATCAGGTCTACATCATGGCGCTGTTCGTAATTGCCGGTACAGTGGTCATGCAACTGTCCGCAAGGAAACTCAATGTCCTTTCCACAGGTGATGAGAGTGCCAAATCCATTGGTATAAACAGCAACCGTCTGAGGATGATCTGCATGTTCGTGGTATCCCTCATGGCTGCAAGCATCGTCAGTTTCACGGGAATGATCGGTTTCGTGGGACTCGTCTGTCCCCATATCGTCAGACTGCTGATCGGTTCTGACAATAGGTTCCTTCTTCCCGCATCTGCGGCGTTCGGAGCTGTTCTGCTTACCGCTTCCGATCTTGTGGGCCGTGTCATCATCGCTCCTGATATGATCCCTGTCGGTGTGATCACATCGTTCATCGGAGGTCCCATGTTTCTTTGGTTGATCATCAAGAAAAAGAAGGAGGTGTGGTGAATGAGCATCCTCCATCTGGAGAACATGTGTTGCGGATATGGTACCCACAGGGTGCTTTCCGATATCTCTTTCACCATCGACAAACCCGAGTACATCTGTGTGGTGGGTCCCAACGGGGTGGGTAAGTCTACTCTTATACGTACCCTCAACGGTCTCTTGAAGCCCTCATCGGGCATTATCACTCTCAATGACCGTCCTCTGAGCGAATATACTCAGAAAGAGGTGGCCAAGATCGTGGGTTAT
The DNA here is from genome assembly GCA_024399195.1 of archaeon. Taxonomy (GTDB): domain Archaea; phylum Thermoplasmatota; class Thermoplasmata; order Methanomassiliicoccales; family Methanomethylophilaceae; genus Methanomethylophilus. Next base: position 4,395 of record JAKSHW010000088.1, read on the forward strand.
GTGCCTGTCCTCAATTCGGACTTCAACATCATGTCCGTATTGGATACAGTCCTGATAGGCCGTTATACCCATCAGAGGTGGAGGACGACCCAGGCTGATTTGGACGTGGCGTACAAGGCGTTACAGGCTATGGAGATCGAGGATCTTGCCAACAGCAGGTTCAACGAGCTCTCTGCAGGACAGAAACAGAAAGTATCTATCGCACGCGGTCTGGTCCAGGAACCCTCCGTGCTCATGCTTGATGAACCTACTGCGAACCTGGACATACGTCATCAGGTGTATGTCTCTGCGTTTTTGAAGGAGCTTTCCCAGCGTACGCAGATAACGGTCTTCACGGTCAGTCATGATCTGAATCTCGCTTCCAAGTATGCGGATAAGATCATACTGATGGAAAGACCCGGACGCATATTCGGTATAGGAACTCCCGCCGAGATAATCACGAGGGAGAACATCCGTCATGTGTACGGTGTCGACTGTACGATAACCGATGACTGCGGTACACCCCATGTGGTTCTGCAGGACGTTCTAGAGGTGTCATTGGACCGTAGGTGATCCACCATAGACATGTTCAGACGATCGGTTCCGGGGGAGAGATGAACTCTTCCGGAGTCGGTCGGTACGCATTTTGTTTCGAAGAGGTTCACTTTGACGGATTGGGAATTCCTCATTTTGTCAAGGTACATCTATCTGAACACTATATTGCTTCCAATGAACTGCAAACCGGTGCCTAGAGAAAGGATCCTTAGGGCGATACGCCCGGTTTACGACATAGACATAATCAAAGTCATCACAGGGCCCCGGTATTCAGGTAAATCCGTCATCTTGTCGATGATCGCAAACGAAGTGAACGCGGATGACGAACACAAGATCTTCATTAACTTTGAAGATTTGAAATACAATCACTTGACTACTGCAATAGCTCTTAACGACTACGTTACAGAGCACATGAAAGATGGCAAATACTATCTGTTCTTCGATGAGATACAGAACGTGAAGGATTTTACAAAGGTCCTCGCATCATTGAAATCCACTGGTAAATGTTCGATATTCGTTACTGGAAGCAATAGCAAAATGCTTTCCGGTGAATTGGCTTCGCTCATCACGGGCAGGACCATACAGTTCGAGATACTGCCGTTCTCCTACCTGGAGGCCAGAGAATATGTGCGTACCGTCACCGGGAACGTCCCCGGTAATTTCCTTTCGGAATATGTAAGACTCGGAGGATACCCACAGAGGTTCCAGATGGGCGAGGAGTCGTTGGCCCATAGGTTCCTCGATGAGCTATACCAATCCATCGTCGAAAAGGACATCCACGAAAGGCATCCCGATCTGGATATGGACAAATTCGACAGGGTGGCATCGTTCGTTCTGGCAAACTGCGGTAACGATTTCTCTGCCAGGTCTATCGTAGGGTATCTCAACAGGGAGGAAGGGTTCAGGATATCGGTGCAATCCGTCCACAACTATCTCGACCTGATGGAAGAGGCCTATCTCCTGAAGAGGGTCAGCGTGTATGATATTTCCGGGAAGGCCGTGATGGCCTCAAAACCTAAGAACTACGCATTGGACAACGGATTCAGGTACATCAAGACGAATACGGTAGACATCCAAAACGGTTATTTCCTTGAGAATCTGGTCTATCTGGAACTTCTCGGAAGGGGCTATAGGGTATATGTCGGAAAGAAGTACAACGGTGAGATCGATTTCGTTGTAGTCAACTGTGGAAAGAAATGTTTCATCCAGGTAGCATATCTGATGATCGATACCCTTACCATAGAACGTGAGTTCGGAGCATTCTCCTCTGTAAAGGACGCCTCACCCAAGTACGTCATCTCCATGGACCAGTTCGATATGTCCAGGGACGGGATAATCCATCTGAACCTTGTGGAGTTCCTCGAGGGAAGGGAACTCACCTTCTCCTGATGTGTGTATCTCGGAATAGGGAGCGATTGACGGTTGAATCCGATGTTTTCGGTCTGTATCCATTCTGTCTTGTGATCCCGGATCACAATGTTCATGGTTCAATGATCGTGAGGATATAAGGAAAAATAAAATACTGGCCGATCCCTGCCATGCACTATACTGATGGATAATCTGGGTCTTGAGAACGAAACATTGGAATTCATAGAGAGTACGGCCGAATTGGAGAAAGGGATACTGTCCTTGACATCGATGCTCAATAAGAACGGTTATGGGGAGGTTTTTTTCGGGGTCAGGGGCAATGGGGACGTAATCGGTCAGGACATAGGCGAAACAACGTTCAAGGACATTTGTCAGATGATGGGCTGCCTTGTAGATTCCCACATCAACCCGATTCTTGAAGAAAGGACCTCTTCGGACGGGAAGTCATTTATTTCGGTCAGGTCCCAGGGTGGAAACCGTCCCTATGCATTCCGCAATATCGTTTACATCAGGGACGGTAGGGAAGACCGTAAGGTGTCGATGTCGGAGCTTCGCAGGATGTTCATGGGTTCGGGGGACAATCTGGTGAATTCCACATCTAACAACCAGGACCTGACCTTCGAAGGACTTGTGAAAATCCTGGATGAGTACGATATCCTTCATGGGAAGGATGAGGGTCTGTCAAGGGGCTTCGATCTCGTCAATCCCGAAGGCATGTACAATATCCAAGGACAGATCCTGTCGGATCAGAACCCTGTCGTGTTGACCGTTGTGTTATTTTCCGGAATCGACCGTACGGTCATGTCCCATAGGGCGGAGTTTTCCGGTCATTGTCTTTTGACATTGGTCCGTAGATCTTTGGAATATCTCGAAACCATCAATGAAACCTCGGTGAAGGTAGGCAGTGGACTACGCAAGGAAGAGAAACTGTTCAACAGGGATTCGGTCAGAGAGGCTTGGATCAACGCATGTGTCCATAATTGTTGGTTGTACTCGATTCCTCCTGCAGTACATGTTTTCGATGACAGGATGGAGATACTGTCGTTCGGACCGAAACCGTATCGGCTTTCGGACGAGTGTTTCTTCACGGGTATGAGCGAACCGGTCAATGGATCGTTGATGGAGGTGTTCGCCCGTACCGGGTTATCGGAACATACGGGTCACGGTGTGCCTACAGTGGTCGGTCAATACGGCAGGGGATGCTATTCATTGACCAATACAGGTGTAGTTGTGACTATACCTTTTTCCAACATGCGTGCTTCTGCAAGGATAAGAGGATATACTGTAGTGTTAAACGATTCCGAGAACGCAATCTTGGACGTTTTGAGAGTACATCCCCGTTATACCCTTGTGGATGTCGCGAAGGATACCTGTCTTAGCAGGTCCTATGTTGGGAAGGCCATGATGAAGTTGAAAGATCTTGGATTGGTAGAACGTATAGGTTCGAACAAAACAGGATTGTGGAAGGTATTGGAATAACTATAGTTAAGTCGATTGATAATCTGTCTGAGGACATCGTTTATCGGGGGTTTGGCATCCGATGAGTCGTATTCGGAACGACCCATCGGTTGCTTGTTTGTCCGTTTTTCAGTCCTCTTCGGATGACGGACCGTCTTCCTGAACAGGGTCTTCCAACGAATCGAGTATGACTACGTGCGGTCTTCCCTCGATCTTCTCGACGATACACCTTACTCCATATACTTCGGCCATGTTGGATTCGGTGATGACCTCCTCCGGGGTTCCGATCTGTTTGATCACACCCGGTTCGGCCAT
>JAKSHW010000089.1 GCA_024399195.1 archaeon
GTGTAGACCGCCGCAAGGTCGTCGGGGTCTGCAAGGAGCATGAACACGGTGGTGAACGCGTTGAAAACGTACATCACGGCGATACCCGAGAGGATCATGACCGTTGGACTGGCTTTCCTGAGGCCTGAAACGACTATGATCAGTGCCGCAGGTACAAGGGAGAAGACGAAGGCGTTCACGATGGTCGCATAGGGGCCTGAAAGGAAGGACAGGCTGAATATCAGGGCGAGGGATGCACCGAAGGACGCTCCCGATGAGATACCTGTGGTGTATGGGTCTGCAAGGGGGTTCTTCATGATGGTCTGCATGACCGCTCCGGTGGATGCCAAGGCGATACCCACGACCGCTCCCGTGAGGACACGGGGGAGTCTGGTGTTCCATACGACCAGGTCCTTGGTGGGGTCCTGTACATTGTCTGTGAGATGGTCTATGATTATCTGGTACGATTCCCAGAACTCGATGGGGTAGGAACCGATGGTGATGGCATACCCCGCTATCAACAGGGCCAATACCAGGAATGCGGTTATGAACAGGAACTTGAACCCCACATAGTGCTGGTAGCTGGAGATGGTGTACTCGCGTTTGCTTTTACCGGACGAAGGGTCGTATCCTTCCTTCTTGAGGCCTATCATAGTGACACCTCGTCTGCGAAAGAGCTTTTCAGAACCACATGGGGTGCGTCGTCGATCTCCAGGACGGAACAGTCTATGCCGTAGATCCTGCGGACCCTTTCCTCGGTGACCGTCTCCTTGGGAGTTCCGATGGCGTCTATGATCCCGGGCGGGGCCATGACCATGATCGTGTCCGCATACTTTGCGGCGATGTTGAGGTCGTGGCAGATCATGATGATCATCCTGCCGTACCTGTCCGCCATCGCCTTCAGCAGCTGTGTGACGTAGACCTGGTGTTTCACGTCCAGGTTCGCGGTGGGTTCGTCGAGGATCATGATGTCAGTTTCCTGTACCAGACCTCTTGCCAACGCCACCCTCTGGTGCTGTCCCGCGGAAAGCTGGTTGAAGTTCCTCATGGAAAGGTCTTCCAGTTCCAGGAGCTTCAGGGTGCGGTCCACGATGTCCAGGTCCTCGTCGGTGGTCCTCCACTTGTGTTTGTTGTGCCTTCCCACCAGGACGGCGTCTATGACCGGCATGGAGAAGCAGTCGGTGGTGCCTGCGGGCACATAGCTGATCCTTTCCGCTATCTCGTTCAGGGGCATTCCCCTGATGTCCTTTCCGTCGAGCCTTACGGTTCCCTGGGAGGGGGTGAGGAGACGGTTCATGCATTTCACAAGGGTGGATTTCCCCACCCCGTTGGGGCCTATGATGCAGACCAGTCCGGGTCTGTCGAGCTTGAACGATATGTCGTTCAGGACGTTGGACCCCTTGTAGCCGAACGATACGTTTTCGAACGATATCTCCATCTTCTCATCCCCAGATCTGTGTGTCTTTCTTCACTACAAGCCAAAGGAACAGGGGTCCGCCCATGAACGCCGTTATGACCCCCACGGGGAGGATGGACGGTGAGATGACGATCCTTCCGATGACGTCGGCGGCTATCAGCAACGCCGCTCCGAACGCGGCGGACGCGGGTATGAGGAAACGGTTGTCGGGACCGATGAATATACGTACGATGTGGGGTGCGACGAGTCCCACGAAACCTATGAGTCCGGTGAAACTGACCACGACCGCGCTCATTATGGCGACGATGACCAGGGCGATGGTCCTCATCCTTGCGGCGTTTATCCCCAATGCACGTGCACTGTCGTCACCGGTGGCGAGGACGTTGAGTTTTCCGGACAGTATCTGTACCGAGATGATCCCAAACAGGACAACGATCCCCATGAGGGGAAGGACCTCCCATGTGGCGTTGGAAAGGGAACCGACCTGCCATTGGTACACTTCGTCCAGGCTGTTAGGGTCGGTCCACAGCATAAGCACGGTCGTGAACGCGTTGAAGATGTACATCACGGCGATACCCGCCATGATCATCACGGTGGGAGAGGTGTGTTTGAGCCTTGAGACCAGTACTATCATGGCCGTCGGAATGAGCGAGAATATGAACGCGTTCGCCACGATGGCATAGTGTCCGTTGGCCACTGTCATCCCCAGGGTTATGGCGAGGGTGGCTCCGAACGATGCTCCGGACGACACTCCCGTGGTGTAGGGGTCTGCCAACGGGTTGAGGAGGATGCTCTGCATGACCGCACCCGCCACGGCGAGACCGGCACCTGCGATTATACCCATGATGATACGGGGAAGACGCAGTTCGACCACGATGTAGTCCTTCGTGGCGTTGACGATGTTGCCCGTGATGTGTTCCCAGATGATCGCATAGGACTCGAAGAACCCTATGTTGTAGGCACCTACCACCACCGAACCGCCTACGATCATGAACGTGACTATGAGGCAGACCACGATGAAGGTCCATTTTCTCAATGTGTATTTCCTATAGTCTATGACCGTCCTGCTCACATGTTCCTGTTTCACGGACCATGCCTCTACGGCGTCGACCACTTTCCGGCTCAGTAGGTTCTCTTTCATTCTCCACCCCGGGGACTGGTAAGGGTATACGGGCCCTTTCGGGCCCTAAGGTGTTTGGGATCGGCGCTCAGGCCATGGTGTAGACGTGGAAGAATCCGCTCTGGGTGAGGTCGTAGTCTTCGGGAAGGTATCCGTAGTTGCTGTAGAACTCTTTGAGGACGGAGTATCCGTAGTCTTCGTCGATGAGGTCGGGCCATACCGCGTTGGCAAGGAGTCCGAGCTGTGCAAGACCCATGTAGGTGCCGATGGTGGTGAAACCTACACCGATGATGTGTTTCTCGGCATATGCCTTGGTTCCCTTGAGGAAGGCGCACTTCTCGTCGAACTTGGCCTGTCCCTCTTCGATGGTGGTGTCGAGGGCGAGGGCGCTGGTGGAGAGGCAGACGAAGATGTAGTCCGCGTCGGTGATGTTGGCGGACTCGATCTGCATCTGGACGTATGCGGACTGGCTGTGGTCCGCGTTGTCGATCAGGGGAAGCTGGAAGATGACCCATGCGTCTCCGAGCTGGGTTCCGTCCGCACCGTAGGTGTCGACACCGACGGTGGTGGGGTTTCCAGGGTTGAAGGCGATGATAGCGGTCTTCTCGGTCTCAAGGGTGGCCACGGCCTCGGTGATGGTCTTGCAGACCTTGTCGTAGTCGTTGGCGAAGGCGTGTGCCTCGTCGAGACGTCCGAGGAGGGCGGCGGTGGTCAGGAGGGAGGAGACGGGGTCGTCGGTGGAGGATGCCCTTGCGTATGCGAGGTTGATGACATCGATACCGGAGGTACCCTTGACGAGCATATCGTTGAGGTCCTTGTCGTAGAATCCGATGACGCATGCGACATCCTTGTCGATGAGCTGCTCGATGAAGGCGGCGGTGTCCTTGTCGCTTCCGAGGTTCTTCAGGGACTTGCATCCGGGGAACAGGGTCTCGCTGTAGTTGTTGATGACGCTGTCGATGGCTGCGGTGAACCTGTCGTAGACTCCGAGGGTCTGACCGATGTTCAGTCCGTAGCTGTAGTTGGCACCGAGGTTTCCGGTGATGGGGTAGTGGACGTAGGAGACGGTTCCCCAGAAGTCCTTGTAGTACATCAGGCAGGACTCGCCTGCGAGGATGCCTTTGAGGTAGTCCACATCGGCGGAGTTCACGTTTCCGTCCTGGTTGACGTCGCAGAAGGGGAACATCGCGGTGTCCACCTTGAGGCCGGTCTCGATGATGTACTCGAGGAACCTGACGTCGTTCATGTCGAGGTTGTCGTCGTTGTTGGCGTTACCGTAGACGAAGAGCCTGTCGGTGACGTTCTTCTTGGCCTGCTCGTAGACGTCGAGAGGGGTGGGGTTGTAGATCCATACTCCGGACTTGGTGACGTCGAAGTACTTTCCATCGGTGGATGCGACACCGTCGTTGGCGAGGGTGAACCTGTCCACGTACTCCTGCATGAGGGCGTCGACGTTGACGGACTGGAACTCCTTGGTGTAGACCTCGGAGGCGAGGAGGAGGGCGAGGACCTTCTGCATGGTACCGGAGGTGACACCGGATCCGGAGACCCAGATGTTTCCGTTCTGGAAGGCCTTGGTGGTGGTCAGGTATGCCGCTCCCGCATCGTAGGAGAGCTGTGCGTCGGCGGTGGTCCTGTTGAATCCGGCCCTGCCGAGGATGAAGACGTAGTCGGGGTTGTTGGTGATGACGTAGTCCTGGTCGGTCTGGTAGTACATGGAGGAAGAGGCGAGGAGTCCTTCCTTGTTGATGTCGGAGGAGAGGTTGTTCAGTCCTGCGAGGACGGACCACTCGAAGCTTCCGCATCCCCTTGCCTCGATCTCGACGTCGAGGGAGGCTTCGGTTGCGGATCCGATGTAGACGACGAGACAGGATTTGACGTCCTTGACCTTGAAGAGTCCGTCGTCGAGGGTCTTGGTGACCTTGTCCTCGAACGCGAGGAACTCCTTCGCCTTGGCGATGTAGGAGTCGTCGTTCAGGAGGTATGCGAGGGTGATGATGGCGGAGTCGACGTTGTCACCCTCCCAGAAGGGAAGACGGATCATGTCGATACGGGACTTGTCGTTGAAGAGGTCCTCGATACCGACGAAGTAGATGTCGGCGGAACCGCAGACGATGGCGTCCACACCGGTGCTGAGGATGGTCTCGAAGTCGTATCCGGAACCGAATCCGCTTCCGAAGTTCTTGACATCGCTCTGGGTGAGGGTGTTGTATTTGACGGCTGCGGAGGAGAGCTGTCCGTAGATACCGGAGTCGACATGGGTGACGAGGTTCTGTGCACCGATGGCGATGATTCCGTCCATGCAGGGCCAGTAGTCGGCACCGAGCTTGGCGACAGGCTGGGATACGGAGGCTTTGTTTCCGTTGACGTCGGTGTAGAAGATCTTCTTCGCGACGGAGGTGTTCTTGGCGATGATGGCCTGGAGGTATTCGACATCGGTGGAGTCGACCTTTCCGTCTCCGTTGGCGTCGGCGTAGGGGGTGACGGCGGGGTTCCAGACACCCTTTGCGATCTGTTCGATGAGCTTGACGTCGTCTGCATCGAGATCGTCGTCGTTGTCTGCGTTTCCGTAGACGAGGAGCCTGCAGTCTGCGAGGTCCTTGATGGTGATTCCGCTGTCAGCGGCCTTACCTTCGCTGGTCATACCGTAGTTGACGCAGAAGATACCGGTCCTGACATCGTATTTCTGTTTGGAGAGGTTGTCGATGAACTTGTCCACGTACTGCTGGTGGATCCTGTCACCGTATCCCTTGGAGATGAGTCCGGGATAGAGGTTCTCCGCAAGGTATGCGGCCTTGATGATGAGGGGACAGTCGTTGTTCATGACGACGCAGTTGTGGTCGGCGATGGCCTGGAAGACGCCGTATGCGTTGACGTTCTTCTGGTACTCGGAATCGATCAGTGCCTGGTCGGTGGAGGATACCTTGTATCCGATGTTGTTGGTGACACCGTAGATGTAGCTGAAGGTGTACTTGTCGAGCCACTCGTCTCCGGGGTTGAAGTAGGTGTTGGCGTAGAAATCGCAGATGTCGATACCGCATGCCATCTCGATGGGGTAGGTGAATCCGGACTCGAGTCCGTAGACCCTGGTTCCGGAGACGGTGAGGACATGCTGTTTCTTGGAATCGGTGAGGTTCTTGGTGGCGTTCTTGATGGTGTCGAGGACGTCGTTGCTGAAGTCCACGAATTCGTGTGCACGCTCCTCGACATCGAGGAAGAAACCGAGGGTGACGTATCCGTACTCCCATTTGTCGTTGGTTCCGACGGGGAGCCTGATGACATCGATACCGTTCTTGACAAGCTCGTCCTCGTTGGTGATGTCGCTTGCGAGGTCGAGGGTGACGACGGCGTCCACATTGAGACCGGAGATGGCCTCGAGCTCGACGGACCTCCAGGAACCGACCTTCTGACTGGTGGTGTCGGAGTAGAGGTCGGAGTCGTAGATTCCGCTGTGACCTACCATTCTGTCCATGGTTCCGAGGATCTTGACGGCGAGCATCGCCTCCCTCTCGATGGCGACGTAGTTCTTGACGGGGTACGCTGCCTTCATGGGCTTGTTGAATGCGGTGCTGTAGTAGAAGAGGTCCACTTTGCCGGTGGATTTGCCGGACTGGATGTCGAGCACTTTCTGGACGAGGTCGATGTCTTTCTGGTCGATCTTGCCGTCCTGGTTGGCATCGGCGTAGGTGGTCTTCTCTACCTCTCCATCGATGATCTTCTGGAGATAGGTTATATCGTCTGCGGTGAGGTAGTCGTCGTTGTTCGCGTTTCCATAGACCATGAGGCGCCCGTCGTACAACTGGGGCTCATCGTTTTTGGAGCTGTCTCCATGCATCATGAAGACCGCCGCTCCTGCGGCTGCGACAATGATGACCACTGCGACGATGGCGAGTATTCCTTTCGTGTTCATGGTATCACTGGATTAGATATCCAATATGTCGCATGTATAGCGACTATATAGTACAATATGTCACTAAATTGGATATATTTGGACTGTTTTTCAGATAAAAAGATAAAATCCAATCGAATTTTGTATTGTTTTGTACAAAGTTTATCTCTATATTTCCATCGGGAATATGGAAATGCCCTTTTTTGGAATTCCACTATAGTATCAATAATCCGAACAGCGGGCATATCGTTCGACACAATTGGTCTTATATCCAGTTGTAACAGTGTGTATATACATCCAACGGATGGTACAGGCCATTATGCTGATCAGATTCGAAGACGTGACGTTCGCCTATACGGGCAGACCGATCCTGAAAGACATATGTCTCGACATCACCGGCCCCAAGTTCATCTCCATAATCGGACCGAACGGTGTGGGAAAGACCACTTTGCTCAGATGTATCAACAACACCCTGAAACCCAAGAAAGGGACAATAACCATCGACGGTCAGGACATCTCCGGGATAGAGATCAAGGACATGGCGAAGATCGCCGGTTTCGTGGCCGCATCCTCACGTGAGACCTTCCCTCTGTCGGTAGCCGACCTGGTCCTTATGGGCAGGAACCCCCACAGTAACTGGAAGACCTCCAAGACCGATCTTCTGAAGGTCCACGAGGTCCTGAAGATGTTGGAGATCGACCATCTCGCCATGAGGCTCAGCACCGAGCTCAGTGCCGGTCAGAAGCAGAAGGTGATGCTGGCGAGGGGACTGGTCCAGGAACCCCGTCTGCTCCTGTTGGACGAGCCCACCTCGAACCTGGACGTCAGACACCAGATGGAGGTCGCGGACATACTCCACAGGCTCGCCGAGGAGAAGGGGATAACCGTCGTGATGATCAGCCACGACCTGAACATAGCCGCCAAGTACTCCGACGAGATGATCCTGATGTACGACGGGAACATCCATGCCGTGGGAACCCCCGAACAGGTGTTGGTCCCCGAGAACCTCGAACCCGTGTACAAGATCAAGTGCTCTGTGGAGAACCATAACGGACGTCCGTTGGTCATCCTCGATGATTACGTCAAAGTGAGTGATGACGATGCCCACTGATGAACAGGACAGCCTGGTGGAGGAATACCGCAGGTACACCTGGCGCAAGATGCTCTTCATCCTGGTCATCGCTGTGGGTGCCGTCGTCCTCATAGGGTTGTCGTTGTCGGCCGGTAAACGCGACATAGGGTTCTTCGAGGTCTACGACGTCCTGTACAGGCATCTGTGCGGGTTCACCTACGAGTTCCACAGTGACGAATGGTGGGACGACTCCATCGTATGGAACACCCGTCTTCCCAGGGCCTTGATGGCGATTCTCGTGGGTGCGGTGCTTTCCATATGCGGTGCCACTATGCAGAGCGTTCTGAAGAACCCCTTGGCGGACCCCTACACGACCGGTGTATCCTCTGCTTCGTCCTTCGGGATGGCGATAGCACTGTTCCTCGGGTTCTCTATAACCGTCCCTGCCGACCACTATGGAATGATGTTCTTCGCGTTCCTC
>JAKSHW010000009.1 GCA_024399195.1 archaeon
ATCATATCATCTTTATATAACTCCGGGTAACCTGTATTCGATTTCTGATTAGTAATTACACATCCGAACTTTTTAAAAACATCCCTTAATATCTCAGACTCACTGCATATTGATCTCAAACCATGATCAATATATTCCCTGAACGTGTGCTTCTTGACATTACCGAAAGATATCGGCAAATATGGGGAAAGGAGTATCTCGCCATATGTATTAATAGATACGAGTTTTGAATCTTTACCCTCAGCTAAATAATACAAATGCATAGTGGGGTCACCCCACTCTACTACCATCCCATATTGTTTTTCCTTGATCGTTTTCGCTAATTTCATTGAAAATACAGTATATTCTGAAGCTGAAAGATAATAGTCTGTTATTCCCTTTGCACGACCCAGGAACATAATGGGCTGCATGCGAAACATCGAAACGCCCATCAAATTAAGACGATCCATCTCCTCCACTATAGAATCGATATTCTTCCTTGTAGGTGTACATGCGACGCTAACATTGATCCCTTCTTCCAGTAAATATTTTATTGCACGTATCGCACCATCATACGCACAGTCGTTGTTTCTTAACCAATTGTGTTCATCTTTTTCGCCATCGAGACTAACTTGGACATTTCCGACCCCTGCATTTTTCAATTCCTTCGCAATCTCACGAGTCACCAAAATCCCATTTGTTGTTAAATTGACGTCCATTATCCCAACTTTCTTAAATTTCTGGATCAAAGACGGGATAAGCTGATACCTCAGTAATGGTTCCCCACCACACAAACATAAAGACTCTACAGGCAATCCCCTAAATTGCTCTGGAAGACTCAATAAAAACTCATCACTTAATTCCTCATGAATATAGCTGTCACCACTATAATTAAAACAATGTCTGCACCGTAAATTACACTTCCGTGTAATGTCTAAAGACGCAGAAAAAGTCGGTATACTCATTCAATTCTCCCCTTTACAAAACCTTTTACATGATATGGAAATAGACCAAATCACCATTCCGATCAATATCACGATTATCGAAAATAAAACGGAAACTATCTCTCCGATCATTACAGAAATCAACATGGCTCCATGAAATACAATCAAAGACATCGAAAACCAACATAACCCAGAAATGACTGAAACCCTCTCCATGTCATATTCTTTTAACTCATTCGAAGACATCGAATTAAAACCGGCAATAATCTGAGCATTACCCATGTAAAAAATGAGGCCGAAAATCATGAATGTTGTACTCATGAAAAATAAAATCAGTGTAAAAGAATCTGCATAGTCATTCAATGATGCATATACGTATAATGCTGGCACAGATAGCCAGATCAGAAATAAGATTATTGTACTTCTAATCCTATGTTTAATGAACATAAACATCAACGTCTCCGTCTTTCAATTCTTCCTTAAGCGTACCACAGAATTTGAAATCACAGCTTTTCAGAATCGGACTGTCTCCATGTCTCAACATCTTTAATAGGAAATGTTTTTTTAACCCCAATGCAACTAAATCATGCATTATCATCGAAACATCATTCCCATTGCCGGAGATAAATAATATCTCGGAATAATCATCGCCTGCTATAGCTAGTGTTGCACAAATCAATCCTCTTCTTCTGATACAATATATATCTATAGAATTACTCAGAATCAGAGATATTAATGTAGTACGGGTATAACATAAACCAACACTGGGATCAGAATATACATCACACCCTTTCATATTCTGTATAATTTCTCTCGTGTTATCGTGAGTTGCATGCAGGATTTCATGGTTTTCAACCACTTCTATCAATTGAAATGGATTATTATCAACCCATTCTATAATCACTAATTTCCATAGGTCATATAGACAGCATACTACATCCTTGCAAACAGCAATTCTACATTCAAGATTATACTTGCTAGTTACGAAATCAACAAGTTTTCCTATGGATATGGTTTTGCATTCCTTAATCTTTTCAAGAATCGCCGAAGCAGTCGGGTTGAAGAAAGACTCCAATGTACCTCTGAATCTTGTTCTAACCACAACTCCACTCGCAGTTTCTTTCCAAAATGTAATTGTACTCTGAAGATATCTTATTGAATAATCCTCAGATATGTTTACAAATCCGAAATTTGGAACTTCGATATCCATGGTTCCTCGAAACAGCTCATTCATCACAGGACTCACTGCCGCCACCTACGTATACTGTAGCTCCAACAGCTGCAGCAACCGCTAAACCAACAGCAAGTTCAAACACGGCAACAGCCTGAACCACTGCACCTACCGTGTAAAATATTCCTGGTGCTACCAAAACCGGAGCTATAAATGCCATGGGGCGAACACCATTGTCTTCGTTGATTATCTCTGGAGGTATATACGTTTCTTCGTCCATAGTTTTAAATCCTATTTGACATATTTAAAATTACTTCAACTAACAGTTTCCCAATGTGAAATACTATATTTTCTGGATTGAAAGCCATCATTTCAATTATTTCTTACGAGGATCCAGGTTTTTCGATTATCTTCCGGTCATCTATTGGCCAGGGTTCTTCGATTCTTTCGCTTAACGATTCAACTTCGTGACTGGAAAAGAGGTGTTTTCCTGTTTTTTATTTTATAAGTATAGTGTGTTAAACAAGGTATTATATAGTATATAACACTATACTATCATAGATCAAATGGCCGTCCCGGAAGAGATCAGAAAGGTCCCCAGACCGAAGAACACCGTAGTCATATCGTACGGTAGGAACAAGGACAAGTACGCCGTGAAACAGAGGATCGGATGCAAGAGCGTCAATGGACGGAAGATCCCCATCGACGGCCCCACCATCGGGCACATAATCGACGGGGTCTACGTCGAAGACGTAGAGCTTCCGGGAATGGCCGTGAGCGAATGCGACTTCAGGAGATGGGCGGATGTCGAGCTGTGCTGCAACCTGTCACAGGACATACTCACCGATCTCAGAGGTCTGTACAACGAGGACGAGGCCATGAGGTCCTACCTCATGGCCATCCTGAGGACCGTCGAACCGGACGTCAACGACTATGAGCTCCAGGATACCTACAACGACACCTGGCTTTCGATACGCTACCCCGGTGCCGCCCTGTCGAAGAACACGGTCTGCGAACACATCAACCAATTGGGCAGGACATGCTCCAGGATCACCGGATTCATGACGGCAAGGGCCGGAAAAGTGGACGTGACACATCATCTGGGAATAGACGGCACACTGAAATCGAACGAGAGCGACGTGAACACGTTCTCAGACCATTCCAGGAAGGCCCTGAAGAAAGGGACCAGGGACATCTCGGTCATCTACGCCTTCGATATCGAGACGGGGGAACCCGTATGCAGCAAAGCGTATCCCGGGAACACCGTGGACATCTCCGCACTGAGCGATTTCATCGAGACCAACGACGTGAACAGGGGGATCATCATAGCGGACAAGGGGTTCAGCTATACCGCCGCTAAGAAGGTCTTCGATTCCCGTCCGGACCTTCATTTCCTGATACCCCTCAAACGCGATGCGAACTGCATCGCGAAATACAGGATGTACGACTACAATTCCAATGTTCCGAACCGGAAGGGGTTGGCATCCAGGAAGGAACGCATGCACGACGGGAAGTTCCTGTACTCCTACAGGGACGCCCAGAGGGCGTCCGAGGAGGAGAGCACATGGATCTCCAAACACGATGATTACGATCCTCATGAACTGAACGAACTCCGCAAGGAGTTCGGTTCCATCGTGTTCATGTCCGATGTGGATATGGAACCGGAGACCGCCTACAAAGCCTACGAGGAGAGATGGGACATCGAGGTCATGTTCAGGTTCTACAAGGACGTCCTGATGTTCGATCAGACCAAGGTCCACGATGACTGGTCGGTCGTCGGGACGGAATTCATCAATTTCCTGTCCGTGGTCATGACACACCGTCTCAGGAAAGCCTTCGACAGGGTGCCGCTTCTCAAGGGGATACCGTACAACCATGCGATGAAGAAGCTGAGACGCGCATCGATGGTGAGGGACAGCAAAGGGGTGTGGCTGATCAGGAAGATCACGGACAAGGACCGCCAGATCCTGACGGATCTCGGCCTTATGCCGCGTATCACCGAGATCAAGAATCCTCAAGGTCGTCCAAAGAAGACCTGAGGGGCTGTCGTTCATATCGGTATAGTGTTTCAAATTGGGAATTCGTTAGTGCGACGTGCAAAGCAGTCAGGAGGATTGAGAAAGAAATAAACAGTCGAGTATCTGGGACATTTGTCCGTTCCAACCCTAGAAGGACATGCGTTCGGAGTAATCCGTGGGTGTGAAGCTCCTTCGACAACGGCCGTAAACATAGGTTTCGATATGCTAAGGTCTAGGGTAATCGGAGCAGGGTAAACATAAAGTGAATCGTTGCAAGGTCCGAAATTCCCGAAGGTGCGAAAACGAAACTGACCCGAAGGGGAGAACGCATCAACCAAAATGGTACTGCCCAGGGTGGTGGGATGTTAATGAGTCTCATCACGGACAAACGTACGGGCACGGATTAAAGACGGTACCTAAACTCCGAACAATTATCTTTCTGATTGAACACGGCAAATCCGACACTCTCCCCCCAAGGGGTATCCAACCGCGAGGAAGGAAACAGGGTGACGGAAAAGGGAACTGCCAAGAAGCAAAGGCCGCTCGGTAATAGAGCGGATAGGCGCAGAATGCGCCAATCCGAAAGGATGCTGACGTGGCAGAGGTCATCGATCGATGGAGATGGATGCAAGATGACGAACGCTGATACATCAAATGCGCAGAAATGCGAGATTCCAGCGAACGCTATGAAGCAATCCCAGTGGAAGGATATTGACTGGGATAAAGCAGAAAAGTTTGTCAGTCGTCTGCAGACAAGGATATCGAAGGCACAACTTAACAAAGAAACAAATTTAGTGAAACGGTTACAACATCTACTGGTGAATTCATTCTATGCCAAGGCTTTGGCGGTCAGGAGGGTATCCCAGACCAACAAGGGAAAACACACGGCTGGTGTGGATGGAATCGTGTGGAACTCCGATAGGATGAGAATGAACGCAGTTCATTCTCTGAACAAAGGCAGATACAGGTCCCAACCGCTCAGACGTATATACATCCCGAAAAGGAACGGGAAACTCAGGCCCCTTAGTATTCCGACAATGTACGACCGCGCAATGCAGGCACTTTACGCACTGGCATTGGACCCCGTACAGGAGGCAACGGCCGACCCCAACTCATATGGTTTCAGGATAGGCCGTTCGTGTCAGGATGCGTGTCAACAGATTTTCATCCTGATGGCATTGGAAAACAGACCCAAATGGGTACTTGAAGGAGATATCAAAGGTTGTTTCGATAACTTCTCCCATCAATGGATATTGGACAATATCCCGATGGATAAGAAGGTATTAAAGCAATTTCTGAAAGCGGGATACGTATTCGAGGAAAGACTGTTTCCAACGGAAACAGGAAGTCCTCAGGGCGGAGTAATCAGTCCGATTATCGCCAATATGGTCCTAAACGGAATGGAGAGGTTAATCAAGGAGAATCTTCCGAAAACAAATCTGGTGAGATTCGCCGATGACTGTGCGACGTGAGGTCGATATTCGGAATGTGAATCGGAAACGATTGACCAGGCCATCTGTTCGGCCTGACCCTACCCGGACATGCGTCCGAAGAGATTCGGGGGTGTGGAGCTCCGGGGACAACGTGCGAAAACACTGGCGTTGCAGTGAATAGTGCCAGGGTGTTTCGGGCAAGGTGAATGTAACGTGAACCGTCGTGTTACGGTCCGTGAGGCGTAAAAGTGCGAAAACAACGATGGTGTGGGAGACCACACACCACGCATGTCAAAAGGCAGGTATCGGTCATGGTCGTAGTCGTGGACCATGACGGACAGACGAGACATACCCGGACCAAAGACGGCACCTAAACCCGATATACGTCCGAATATCGGAACACGGAAACCCCTATGTCCTCCTGGAAAGGAAACCCGACTGCGAAGGAGGGTGACGGGACAGAGGGAAAAGGAGGCGGTAAGAAGCGAACGCCGGCATGTAACGTGCCGGACAGGTGCCATGCACCGACCCGAAAGGGTGCCGACGTACCGCTGGTCATTGGAGGAAAGATACTGATGCAGGACCTCGAACGCTGTGGATTCACAATTACGCCTGAAGGCGAGAACACAGCGGACGCCATGGAGGCGTCCCAATCATGGTCAGACATAGATTGGGAGACCGCACGTGGACATGTCAGACGTCTGCAACAGAGGATTTCCAAGGCCAGGTCACTGAACAAACACAATCTTGTGAAAAGACTCCAACACCTGTTGACCCGGTCCTTCTATGCAAGGGCCCTGGCGGTTAAGAAGGTCGCGGAGGAGAACAAAGGAAGATACACGGCAGGTGTCGACGGGGAACTGTGGACGACGGACGCCATCAAGCTGAAGTACGCCACGGTGCTGAACAAAGGGACGTACCGTTCCAAACCCCTGAGACGTATCCATATACCGAAACGTAACGGGAAGCTCAGACCGCTGAGCATCCCGACCATGTACGACCGTGCGATGCAGGCGCTGTATGCGCTCGCCCTCGACCCGGTGCAGGAAGCCACCGCCGACCCGAACTCCTACGGGTTCAGGTTGGGCAGGGGCTGTCAGGATGCGGCGGAACAGATATTCTACTGCACGTCGGGAAGGACCCGGAACCCCTGGGTCCTCGATGCGGACATCAGAGGCTGTTTCGACAACATCTCCCACGGATGGCTGATGGAGAACATCCCCATGGACAGGAAGGTCCTCGGGCAGTTCCTGAAGGCGGGGTTCGTCTACAGGGATACCCTGTATCCTTCGGACGACGGTACCCCGCAGGGCGGTGTTATAAGCCCCGTCCTCGCCAACATGGCCCTCAACGGTATGGAAAGGCTTCTGGCGGAAGCCTTTCCCAACAGGAAGGTCCATCTGGTGAGGTTCGCGGACGACCTTTGCGTGATCGCCCCCACCAAAGACCTCGTGACGGAGGCCAAGGGGGTGTTGACCCCCTTCCTGAAGGAAAGGGGGTTGGAGTTCTCGGAGGAGAAGACGAGGATCGTCCATGTATCGGACGGCTTCGACTTCCTCGGATGGAACTTCCGTAAGACCAACGGCAAGATGATAATCCGTCCGTCCAAGAAGTCCCTGGAGGCCATACTGCACAAGGTCAAGGAGACCGTGTCCAACTGCATCGCGGTCGAACAGGAGGTCCTGATAGGCGCCCTCAACCCCGTGCTACGGGGTTGGGGGAACTATCACTCCGCCTCCTGTGCGAAGAAGACGTTCTCCTATGTGGACCATTACGTGGTCCGCCGTCTGCTGTGGTGGGCCGGACGCAGACATGTCCACAAAGGCAGGAAATGGCAGTACGACAGGTATTGGAGACGTGTAGGGGGCAGGAAGTGGACCTTCTGTTCCAACGGGAAGACCCTTTTCAAGATGGTGGACATCCGTATCAGGAGACACATCAAGGTCAGGTCCCGTGCGAACCCCTATCTCGACTGGGGATACTTCAGTTGGAGGAAAACCCACACGGGGACCCCCAACGACCGCCGTGACAGACGTTTCGTTCTATGACCGGGTCGCCCTGCAGAACAGGGTTATCCGATGGCTCGAGCCGGATGAAGGGAAACTTTCAAGTCCGGTTCCTAGAAGAGGGGGAGGGAGTAATCCCTTCCTCTTATTCGACTCGTGGTCATCTGCAGAGCCGAAGCAGACGCGCAACAGGCAAAACAACTGATTTCCTCATTCCTGTCCGAAAGGGGTCTCGAACTATCTCCCGAAAAGACAAAGGTAACGCACATACGCGAAGGTTTCGACTTTCTGGGGTGGAATTTCAGAAAATATGAGAAACAGAAGAGACTCATAATGCTGATCAAGCCCTCCAAGAAATCGTTGGAATCCATCAAGAGAACCATAAAATCAACTGTCCTTGGTCAGGGCAGAGCCCTGACACAGGATCAGTTGATAGGTCTGTTGAATCCCAAACTCCGCGGATGGTGCAATTATCACAGTTCTTCTGTGGCCTCCAAGACGTTCGGATATCTTGATGCTTATCTGTTCCAAACATTGTTCAAATGGGCATTGCACAGACACAATGACAAGTCCAAACAATGGGTTCTTGAAAGATACTGGCACAGGAAAGGCAACAGGCAGTATGAATTCTTCACCGATGAAAACCAATTGTTCAGGCCTTGTGACGTCAAGATAAGGCGCCACATCAAGGTCAAGGGACGCACTAATCCCTACATCGACATCGAATATTATGTCAAACGTAAGTCCAAGCATAAATTCGAACGTGGATTCAGGGACAAAAGTTTTACAAGTTGAGTGTACCGCCGTGAAAAACACGGTTATCGATGGCTCGAGCCGGATGATGGGAAACTATCAAGTCCGGTTCCAAGAAGAGGGGGAGGGAGTAATCCCTTCTCCTTATTCGACGTATGAATCTAAGTAGATTGACAAGGATGCCAGAATTGTATCAAGATGAGATGATTATATTGGATTGTTCCTATATTTTATCTGAAATGCATATAGAACTGATGTATGTAAACCCGTATTTAAATAATATGGAATCAACGGCAGACGAAATTGAAAAATCAATTATTCTTGATGAGGCAGAATACTATATCCATGTCGATGCTTCAGATGATAGTATATCAGCCTATTGTCTAAAAAGCGGAAAAATAGCTACACTGAGTGCGATGACTGTGGGTCCGAAGAATGAAGTAGGAACCGATTTGAAGAGGTCGAAAGAAGCATTGAATAAAGATGCAATACTCATTCCAGCTTTAGAACAAAACAGTAAATTATTAAAATCATCAGAAATCAGAATGGCGGGAACGCTCAAGGATGAAACTCGGTCAGGCGATATTTCCATATACTACATATAAAGAGGAATCGTATGGATATCGAAGTATGGGAGTATTTGAAGAAGTATAAATTACGGTTGGCATCGATAGTCACATTCTCTATACTAACAACACTTTCTGGAATCATTGTTCCATATCTAAATGGTAATTTCATAGACATCCTAATAAGCTCTGGGTCTCTGGATTACATACTGAAATTTGCAACAGTTATAATAATAATCGGTATACTTGGAGCTGTAGCGTCATATTTCGTGAACATGTCCATAGCGGAGATGACGGCCAACACATCCTTCGATATGCTTTCTGATGCTATTGGTCATGTACAAAGGATTCCATATGATGTGTTCACATCCAGGTACAGTCCGGCATATCTGATACAGAGGATGACCGGTGACCTAAACACCATGTTCTCATTCTTCCTAAACAACTTCATGAACATATTTTTGAAGGGAATAACTTTCATCATAATACTGGTAATCATAGCTACTATCAATCTGGAAGTATTTCTGATTTCACTTCTGTTCTTGCCGATTTATCTGGTATGTTATATCGTTTTGAAGAAGCCGATGTTTGAAAGGAATAGGGAATACAAGGAACGCAGCAACCACTATACCAAAACGATGTTCGAACAGATTGATCGTCTCTATGAGATCAAGGTGGAGGCGGCCTTCAAGAAAAGTATAGATACAGAAAGGAAGTCTTTCGCAGAGTATCTGAAATCGTTGGTATCATTTAACAGAATCTCCTATCTTTTCACATCACTGGATGGGATAATCACAGTTCTCTTCCAATCGGTCATATTGGTGATCGGTGGCATACAGATAATAAACGGAGATATGTCCATAGGTGAATTCACTATTGTGAATGCTTACTTCACCACTTTGCTAGCATGTACCAAATACTACTTCAATCTTGGAAAATCGATTCAGGACTATAAGTCTTCGAAAACACGCATGGAGGAGATCCTGAATATCGAAGAGGAAAATAACGGCAGCATCACTGTGGAAGATATCGACACCATATCCATTAGTAAAGCGTCGTATGCATACAATCCTAAAACAGCCAATGTGATTGACAATCTCGATATCACGTTCAGAAAAGGTGAAATAACATTGATTAAGGGCCCTAACGGTGTCGGAAAGACAACCTCTGTAAATGTCATATTGGGTATACTTCAAAATCTGAACGAAGGTATCGTCGAGTACAATGGGATAGATATACAGAAGCTGGATATTTATTCAGCTCGCGAGAATTGCATAAGCACCTTGATACAGACCACGAACTATCCAGATCAAACCGTTGGAGATTACCTCAGAGATAGTCTTGAACTGAAACCGGACGGAATAATAGGACTGATAAAACTGTTGAAACTAGACGGCATGTACTTCGGTGAGAATTTCAGAATCAGTGATTATTGGGATGTCAAAATTAACAATCTTTCAGGAGGACAGAAACAGAGAGTAATTCTATTGAAAGTTCTCGGAAAGAACAGCAGTGTCATGATATTGGATGAACCCTCTACAGGCTTGGATAAAGGCGGAACGGAATCGCTACTAAGGTATCTTTCAGAATCTAGGGGTAAAAGGATCACCATAGTAATTAGCCACGATGTTTCCTTTGAAACTATATCAGATAGGGTATTCGAACTATCAACTCAAGTCGGACAGTTGCAAAACAATCGACTTGTATAATCTTTTTAAAGTATCACTAGTTTATAATTTAAAGAAGTGTCCTGAACGATTCATGGCAATACAAACCAGTTTCAGGACAGCAGATGACATGGGCGCATCCTGGATGGTCATCAGGGACTGAGGAGAATTTCCTGACAGATAGGAACTCACAGAATCAGAGAAGCTCCTCTCGAACAGGATCGGATCGAATATACCGTTCGCATACGATGCATCAAAGGCCTCGCAGTAGATGGCTATCGCCGCATCGTCCGGAATCGTTTGGAGATCCAGCAGGGCTTGCATATAGGCCTTATTGATGACATTCCTTTCATCCGATGCACATGTATCCGATCGGAAAGAGGATGTTCGAAGGCTGTACGGCATTGGAATCCATCAAGATTCCCTCTACAGTCCACGATATACGTGAAAAAGCCTTCTACCGTGAATTCAGCACTTTGAGTTTTTGATTATTTTTAGACCGAAAGGCCTGTTTTCTTCACTGATTTGGAGTCATCCAGATCATAGCTCAGAATGGTGATCGATAGCTAACGCTGGGATAATGTGCGTGCCTAAGACCCAATCGGCTGCTCGTTTATTTATACTTTTAGCGATATATGTCGGGCAAAGCCCGACTATAATCGCTAAATTCTAAGAGTCGAGAGCGTGCCGTGCGATCATCGGGCCGACAGATCGAAGAGAGTCGAAGGCATGGCGCTGAACAGGACGGCATCAACTCGTTGCGAGAAGGTACAGGCATTCCCAGCCTTGGCCATGGCCCTGTTCGAACAATCCGGCTTGACTGGACTCATCGATTCCAGATTCGAGATCGATCCGAGGATCAAACTCACTCCGGGGAATGCCGTGAAAGCATTGGTCGGAAACATGTTCACCTCCGAGGGCAGACGTCCCATCTACAACGTCTCGCATCCATTCATGTCCGCACCCGTGGACCTGATGTTCGGACCCAAAGTGGATGTGAGAGCCTTGGGAGGACGTGCCTTCGACAGGAACCTCGACAGGTTGTTCGGAATCGACCTTTCGGAACTCCATCACGATTGCTACTCCGTGTTGACATCGAGATACCATCTCGACTCCAATCTCTTCAACCTGGATTCCACCAACTTCACCATCCATTCCCTCGATGTCATTGCCGATCGGTACGGCGCAGCCGTACCGGAATGGTGCGGTCATGCCAAGGATGGTCACAACGAGAGACTGGTCTACACCCTTCTATCGATGACCGATGAGAACGGTATCGTCTGTTACGAGAAACCCTATGACGGATCCACATCTGACCAGGAGATGGACGAGGATGCGATAAGGTACCTATCGGAGACGGTGGATGCCTCTTCCTCGACCATCGTGGCCGATTGCAAGATCGCCACGAAACCTCTGGTGGACCTGATGTTCGAGAAAGACTTTGGTTTCGTGACGAAATGTCCCGACAACTTCGGAAACAAGGTACGTTCCGACATCGTGTACTCGGTCTCTACGGGGATGATGGATCCCTCCACCGTCCGTGATGGATGGTGCATCTACGATACCGATGCAGAAGTGGATGGGAGGGTGTTGAGATTCGTTGCATTCCGTACATCGACCGACATCGAGAACTGTGTACAGTTCCATCGGGATCAGGACCTTGAGGAGGCCGAGTCCAGGTTCAGACGCTTCTCTTCGAAGCTGTTCAATTGTGACATCGACGCCCGCAGGGCTGTCGATGAGGCATTGAAGGGAATGTCAGACAACGCCTACGATGTGGAATGGAGCATAGAGTCTGTGGAGGTGTCATTGGGATACGGCCACAGGGGGAAACCCAAGAAAGATGAGGTCCCCGTGATGAAGACCGAGTACAAGGTGAACGTTGGATTCACGTTCAATGAGGAGAGGGCGATCGCCCTCTCCCAGGACCGTGATATCAGGGTTCTCATCACAAACCTCCCCCGTGCCAACAGGGATGCCGACAACATCCGTTTCGGGGCAACGACAGACACCGTTCTGAAGACATATCTCGGACAGTACCGGATCGAACATGGGTTTAAACTAATGAAGGATGGAATGGGCATGGACAGGGTGTATCTCCACAAGCCTTCGAGGGAGAATGCGATGATGTTCGTCATCACTTTGGCGACGACGATATCCGATGTCATTCATGTCGTTTTGACCTCCAAGGGTATGGATTACACAGCGGAAAACCTCGCAGGTCGCATGACCACCCTGACCTTGATCCATGATCGGGAACACGATGAGGAGAACCTGGATGGGCCGGAGGCCCTCCAGGATCTCTTCTTCGATTGTATAGAGGCATTGGACATCGATCCTGACCATATCCTTCACTGATTCCTTGATTTCTGGGGATTTATCAGCGATAGCTATCGATATCCATCAATAATTCAATATTAAAGTGCCGAATTCACGTTTCATTTTACATCTGATTATAAAATCAAAAGATTACAGTTAGCAAGTTAATACATTCAAATAATGTACTTAAACTATTGTTAATTCAAATATCTGTTAATTTAGAAGGGAGGGAATTCTCCCTCCCCTGAACATTTACCTTCTGTATATCGCCTCCAGCCTCTTGATAAGGTTACTAAACCTCTCTGCAATCGTGGGATTCTCATCCTCGAGACTGTCCCTCATGTCCCTGAGACCGGACAGAAGTGACTTGTCCTTCTTCCTGATCTGGGACGTGATGATTTTGCGGTTGTTTCCCCTGGTCACCTCGATGGGTTCACCGGTAGGGGACTCGTCCATGTAGCCGTAGGGGTCGCAGGAGTAGACGGCCTCGTCGATGTCGTTCGCAAGGTCCTCGGGATTCTCCTTCTTCCTGGGGAATCCGAACATTCACTTGTCCTCCAGGGTGTCGAATCCGGAATCCATCTCCCTGTCGGTGATGTCGGAGTCGTGTTCGGTGCAGTCCTCCCTGCAGATCTTGCGGGAGCACTTGTCGCACTTTCCTCCGGAGGAGAAGATGCTGATATGGAGGTCTGCCTGTTCCGGCTCGTCATCGCAGATGTCTGCGATCTCGGCTACGATGTCCTCGAGGAGGGAGTCGACATCCTCGGGGAATCCGAGGAACTCCTCGCAGAAAAGCTGTGCCAGGGTGTCGATGAGTGCATCAAGGAACAGCTGGCTGTCGATGGCGTTCTGCTCCTGGAAGTCGAACAGGTAGCCGACGACCTTGGCAATCTCGCGGGAGTAGTCCTGACCGCTCATTCCTTTCCCTCCCTGCTGCGGAAGGCCTTCTCGGCGAGGAAGTGTGCGATGAGCACATCCACGATCTCGTCGGAAATCTCGATGTCGAAGCTGAGCCTCGGAGGGTTGAATCCGGGCCTGATGCGGACAACGATCTCGTTGTCCTGAGTCTGGTTGTTGATTTTGTCGCTCATGGAAATTTCTCCAATCCGTACCTTCGGCGTACGGTTCTCCATGAACCGATTCCGGCTCCCCTTCCGGGACAAATGCCGGTCTCTGCGTGCCATCTTTGCGGATATGCTTCCTGCAGTGATCCGATGGTCACGTTTTTTGCTTGTTTTCTGATTTTATGCTTCTGCTTGGGGTTTGGTGTTGTTCTCGCCGTATGCCTTCCTCTGCCTGGCGAGGATCCTTTCCTCGTCGTCGAAGGGACCGTCGCACACGATATCCTGGTTGGTCGGAAGACCGAACTCGAGAGAACAAGCCGCGAACGGGAGCATCTCCGCGAACTCCGCTACGTTCATGTCCGCTTCACGCAGACGGTCCTTGTATCTCTGGAAGGTGGACTGCCAGAGACCGTAGTTGTTGGCGAACACGACAACGGGGTTGTCCTGGATGTAGCGGACGAGTTCTCCCTTGATGTCCCCGGTTCCGTTGTAGACCTTAAGCATCGCTCCGCATTCCTCGCAGACACGGACCTTGTACTGGCGGTAGTTCGCCACGGTACGGATCTTACGTCTAGACGCCTCGCCCCAGAAACGGTACTTGGTCGCGATGCTCAGGGGTTTGAACGTCCATTTCTCCCAGTCGAATCCCGTGAAGTCACCCTTCTCGCGGATCCTACAGAGTACGGAATCGTCGAGATCCCTGTCGCAGGGACCGTCGTCGGGCCACATCAGATCGAGGAACCTGAGGTCCCAGTCAATGCTGTCGGGATCGACCTCGGCGAGTCCGAGTCCTCCATGAGATAGGAGGTAGGCGGCGGTGTGCCTGATGGAACGCACCTTCTCGCGGGGATGGACCTTCTTGATGATCCACCCGGGATGCTCCTTCAGGAATCCCTTCGTATCTATCCTTCCGTAGCATAGGGAGTGGAAGTGGGGACTGAAGGCCCACTTGTCGGCGGTCTGCCTCCATGGATGGAAGATCGTCACTCCGGCTTTCGCTCCGAAGGCGACGAGTGCGTCGTCGATGTGCCCGAAGAGTTCGTCGAATTCGGGCTTGGTCTGCACCAGGGACTTGCAGAGTTCCTGAGGCGGACTGACGACCCAGTGTCCGATATCTCCTGGATTTGAGCCGGATTTCACGGAGAGCGTCCTGTACTTTAGGAGCTGCTTCTCGACCTCGATTCCCTTCTTCAGAGTGGTGTCGGGCATGCACTCGCTGCAGCGTAGCGACCAGCAGTGGAACCTCTTGGCCTTGCAGTGGTGTTCGGTATCGGTAGGACAGGCGGTGTAGACGAGTTCCCCGCCGTCGGTCTTGACGAATCCGCATCCCATGGTCCTCGGTCTTTCCTGATCCCTGCCGGGCATCATCCAGTGGATGTACTGGTTGTAGGTCCAGCGATGCATGGCTTCCTGAACCCCTTCCTGACCTTCGGAACCCTCTTTCGTGGTTGCTTTCTGCTTCGCGAAATCTAACTCACTCATGGCAGGATACGAGGTATCTTCAACGTCCAAACCTCTGACATACTGCATTACGGGGTGTTCTTTCATGGCACCCTGTTTGGCGAAATGGAGTGTCTCCGCCTGTTCCATCTTGTACTGGAGGGAACGGAGACGCCTTGCCTCGTTTCTTGAATCGTAATACTCGAAATCTCTCATGTCAATGATTGGGAAGTTTCAGAGATTCCGCTCTTGTTCGGAGGGGCCGCACCTTCGCCGTCGGCTCGGTGCGGAAAGACGGTGCCGGGGGCTGTGCTGACGCACGGCCGCCCCACGGCACCTTTATTGGGGGGCCGCCTGACGGCGGCATGGGGACAGGGGAGGTGGTGGGCCGGGAGAGGAAGGCGGAGTACGGTCGGAGAGGTCGACGACGGTCTCCTCCCCGTTCCTTGCGATTATGACCTTCACCGCGGAGTCTCCCCTCCACGAATCATAATGAGCCATCCTGTCGAGGTACGGAGCCTTGGACACTGCAGAAGCCATCGCCGTGCGGATATCCGATTCCTCGAGATACCTCACAAGCGGGTGGTTGCCGACTCCCATGAGTCCGTAGTAGCAGCGACGCGAGAAGAACCGTCTCGCGGCATACTGGTCAAGGAAGGCGATCTCCGGAGGAAGGGGGATCCTCGAAGCCTGTCTAACCGAGAGGAGTCTGTCGACCTCCTCGTCATAGGTGACGTTGACGGTCACAGCTTCACCTCCCGGAACATCTTGGAGTGGGCCTCGGTCCACCAGGGGACAAGTTCGATGCTGACGCATTCGTTGAACCTCTGGAAATATACCCAGCTCTTCGGATGGCAGTCCTTGATCTTCTCCGCCTCGGAGATCCAGTAATTCGCTATCGCCTGTGCTCCGCGGTTGCCGTCTCTCTCGTACTTAATGTCCTCCCCGCACATCTTCTTCGACAGGATCAGGTAATCCTGCGAACGTGCGAACTCGAGGTCGGTGGATGCGAGGTTCTGGCTTGTGAAACACACAAGGTTGGACCTGTGGCTGATGATTCCCAGCCAAGACTGCAGGGTGTTGTCCCTAGAGCTTCCCCTCGAGGAGAATGCCCTGTTCACATCCTCGATAACGCAGATACTACCCACAGGCACATCTGTAGCCTTCTTGACGTGGCTGTAGTTGTCGGGGTAGATCTCGATGGGGATGTCCATCGGATCAAGCATGCAGACAGGACGGTCGGGCTGGCAGTATGCGATTAGGGAATGTAGACTGGAACTCTTTCCCTGCTTGCCGGATCCTACCATGGCGACAACGCCGTGCTCCATCTCGCGGAGGTAATCCAGACCTTTGGAGCAGATCAAGGATAGTCCTCCTCCGAGTCGGATTCGGAATATTCTACAGGTTCCCTGGGCTGGTGGGCGACGGTGTGCTGGGCGTAGTCCATCTCCTTGAATCCCATGGATTCGGCAAGACCGTCGAGGTGGTCACGGAGGGATTTCCTTGCATAACCCAGTCCGATGATATGAGGGTGGCTCATCAGTTCCAGATTCTCTTCGAGGACCTCGTTGAGGGTTTCGTCCCATTTCGCAAAGGCCTCCTCCCTCGTCATCACAACGAGAGGGTCGAGGTCATGCACCCATCCGTAATCCACGGTTCCGGTGGAGAGGTCGATACTTTTGGCAAGGTACACGGGAGCTCCTCCGAAGGAGTGGTAGAGAACATTGTTCCCGCTCTGTTCGAGCTGCATGAAAACATGCTCGGGAACGAAGATACACCTGAAAGTGTGGTTCTCCACATCGAGTACGACGAGTACCCTTCCGGCAGGGTGGTATAGGTTGTTCACCACCCACCTTGCGAAATACCATCCGATGACGGGTCCTGCAAGAACAGGCCATACCTCTCCGAGGAAATCCAGGATCGCCTGAGTTCCGTAGAGATAGACGGAAGCTCCGACAGCCGCAACGGATGCAAGCAGGAGGAAGGGGTACCTCCACCTGATCAGGACATCCCATCCCGTGGTCTTCTGGGTATACACCACGGGAGGTATCTGCTGTTCTTCCGGGGATGGTTCAGACAATGTCCCTCACCTCGGTATCGGCGAGTGCCCTGTACCTGTTGAAGAAGTACCTGAACGAGACGTAGAACGTCACGACCATTCCGAAGATGACGTAGACGCTCATTCCTCGTACCTCCTTCTTCCGTTGAATGCGGACCAGAAGATCGCACCTGCTGCAAAGAAGATCAGTTCCCTTACGGAGACGACTCCGTAGATGGTGGAGACTCCGAGGATTCCCGTAATCACAGGTGCAAGCCACTGAGAGGAGAAGATCAGGGATCCTGCGGAGAGGAAGCGGGAGAGTTTCACCATTCCTGCTCCCTCCTGTACTGTGCCAGCATCTGGATGCCCCAGAACACTCCGAGGAACATGCAGACGAAGATCAGGATGTACTTCGCACCGCTCTCGTATGCTTCTGCGGACAGACGGAAGCTGGAAGAGACCATCTGTGTGGAGTCATCCTCTTCATCGACCTCCTCGTTGGGACCGAGCAGTTCGGGAGTCACGCAGACAAAACCCCAGGGGTTGGCAAGGTCGTACTTGGGTGCAAGTTCACCGGGTTTGTAGGTATCAGGATTGAAGGGATGCACAGGCACCTCTTCCTCCTTCCTGTCCTGTTCGGGAACCGTGGGAAGCTCGCCACCATGGTAGTAGTCCTCCGCTTCGGAAGGGGTGACGGAGGGAGTGACGACGTGGGTGCTCTCCTTCTTGTCGCTGTGGGTCCACTCGTAGAAGGGGGAGTCTTCGTAGTCGTAATCGTCAGCCATCTCGCAGGCTGCGACACCCATGAGGAGGGTGATCCCGACAGCTGCGACGATACCGACGGGTCCGAAGGCAGCAAGGCCCCATTGTAATGCCATCAGTATCTCCTCCTTCTTACGGAGATGATTGCAGAGAAGACCATGGAGACACAGACAACTACTGCGATTCCGAGGAGCAGGGAGGAGGTCTCGTCATCGACTCCGAGCATCTTCGACATGGAGTTTACGGATTTGTTCCAGGTATCGATAATGGTGACACCTACGGCAGATCCTGCGGCGAGTCTAATGATAGGAAGTTCGCCGATGAAGGTTGCAAGCTTCGAAGTCTTGGCGGCAGAGGTTCCGACCTTGGCTACCTTGGAAACCTTGAGAAGTCCTCTGAGTCCGGATAGTCCGACCATCAGAACACCTCCTTCCCGGGTTTGTACAGGTAGGCTGCAAGCATCAGCACGAAGGTTATCGCAAGCATCAGGACCTCGTCGTCGTAACCCTTCAGGAATCCGTGGTCCTCGGGCTCGATGGTGAGCTGGTAACCGCTTACCCTGGTTCCCATGAAGTTGGTGGCAGAGCAGAGGATGTTGTAGGTCCCGGGTTCCTCGTAGGTCTTGTAGACCTCGAAGGCATCGACAGAGGTTCCATCCCCGAAGTCGAAATGGACGCTGTCTGCATTCTCTCCAGTGAACTGGAAGAAATAGGTCAGGGCAGAGGTCTTCACCTCTGTGATCTCCCCGTCGTTGTCGCAGTCGGTGCTGAAGGTGACAGTCTCGTTATCCGGTTCATGGTGGATGCAGAGGTCGAGGGTTCCGATGAGGGATGCCAGAGCAAGTATGGTGAGGAGTGCCTTGGCGGCCTTGCGACCGTCAAGTTTGCTCCTCTTACCCGCAATGGATCCGTTTCCGGCATACGGGTATGTCTTCATCTCAGATCACCGGGGTTGCAAGGATCCCGCCGGTGGGAACACTCTCGAAGCTGAGCCTGTTCTCGACGGTGACGGAGAAGCTCTGGGTATCTACCATGTTTCCGTAGGTTGCGGTCACGGTGACGTTGTAGGTTCCCTTTGCAGTGGGGGTACCAACAAGTGTCTTTCCGTTGAGTCCCATCCAAGAAGGTCCGCTGAAGGACAGCACAGCATCAGGGACATCGGTGGTGATGGCATAGCTGAAGGTGTTGCCGGTCACCATGAAGTCGGTGGTGTTGGTGCTGGTGATGTGGACAGGGATCGCTTCCCAGACAGCATACAGAGTGACAGAGGAATTGGCACTGACGGTGACATTGCCTCCGGTGCTGTATGCAACAGCTCCGCCCTGAGTGGTGCTCCATCCCTTGAACTGATAGAATTCCTTGAATATCTCGTACTCGGGAATGGTGAAGATGTAGTTCTCGGAGGTGTTGGTGCTGCTGAGCTTGGGTGCACTTCCGTTTCCGCCGTTGAGGTTGAACACGATCTCATGTGCGTAGGTGTTCTGCTGCCATACCGCATAGAGTGTGACGGTGGAACCTGCTCCGACGGAGATGGTGTTGCCTGCGTGGTAGTTTGCAGAACTTGCGTTGCTGCTGGTGCTCCATCCGAGGAAAGTGTAACCGGTCCTGACGGGGACGGTTCCGGACACAGTCAGAGAGGTGTTGCCTCCGTTGGTGTCGGTAACAGTCTGAGTGGAAGGTGCACCGGATCCGCCGTTCGCATTGTAGGCAACGGAGTGGGTGTAGGTGGGAGCGATGACGTTCACGGTCAGAGTGGAACTGCCTCTGGTTGCGGTGTAGCAGGAACGGTCGTTGTAGCTCTCTCCCTGGAACTTGAAGGTGTAGGTTCCGGGTGCGGTGGGAGTGAAGGTGATCGTCTTGGAGGACATGTAGTTTCCAGAGACGTTGGCTCCCGCAGGAGCCTCCTTCACCAGGACGTAGTACATGATGGTACCTCCGCTGGAACCGGTCTTGATGGTGATGGTCTCACCGACATTCATGGTGTAGCTTCCGCTGGGAGGATTGGTGGCATCTCCGGAGACGGAGATATCCGCAGCAGCACTCTCATCGGATGCGATGAAGATCCCCGCACAGGCGGAGAGGCAGATCGCCATGACGGCGAAAGTCGCCATGGCTTTGTTTCCGAACTCATTCGCCATTGCCGGAACCTCCGGTGATCATTCCGATGATGTCGAAATCGAAGAGGTACTGAGCTCCTGCGATTGCAAGGCAGATGACTCCGAGTCCGAGAAGGACGGGGTTCCTCCTTCCTTCGGGTGCCCTGAAATAGCAGTAGATCAGGCAGAGTCCGATGATTCCGAGAATGGTGTAGACGAGCTCGTGCATGACTGCATCGGAGTCGTCATCCTCGTCGTTTCTCTTTCCTCCGTTGTCATCTCCATTGTTTCCGTTGTTTCCACCGTTGCCTTCATCGGTGTTGTCGTCACCGGAACCGGCAACGACCCACTTTGCATAGACGGTGAGGTGGTGGTCGATGGGAGTGTTGAAGTTGAAGGGCTCGTTGAAAGCGGTGTCTGCGTACCATCCGGCGAAGGTGTAACCTTCCCTGACAGGGTTGGCAGGCTTCTCGACGGTCTGTCCGACCTTGACGATCTGGGTAGAGACAAGGGATCCTCCGAAGGTCTGGAAGTTGACCTCGGGGGTTCCGAGGATCTCGATCTTCAGCTGGGAGGTGTAGGTACCGACGGTGTTGCTCACGATCTGGGTGACGATGTAGGTACCCTTTGCAGGGAAGATTATGCCCTGGGGGTTCCATTCGGTGGAGGTCGCCCTGGTTCCGTCCTCGTTGTCGAAACCGAAGTCCCAGAGGATGGAGGCGGCATCAGTGCCTTTGAAGGCGAAATCTACTTCGTAGGTCCAGAATGAGACGGTACCCTGGTCGTTATCGACTGCGGCATCAGCCGGGGTGGAGACCCCGACCACCGCTATGGAGAGAATGGCCATCATTGCGATGACGGACACTCCGATGTTCCTGGAAGTGGTCAGAGTCATTTTCAGGCCGCCGTTGCTACAATTCCACCAGTGGGAACGGAGCTGAAGCTGAGCTTTCCGACAGAGTGGATGTTCATGGTGCAGTCGACAGTCTGGCCGGTTGCGGTCTGGGTTGCCACTACGGTCACGGTCTTGTCACCCATTGCTGTGCAGGTTCCGGTGATGGTACCGTTGCTGTTGAGGATGAGTCCGCTGGGCATGGTGGATCCGGACTTGAGGGCATAGGTGACTCCGGAGGTGATGTTGGAGACGACCTTGTTGTAGTCCTCGCTGGAGGTGTCGGTGGTTACGACCTCTCCGTTGACGACGTACATGTCCTTTCCGTAGGTGGTGGTGTTCTGTGCGAGCTTGGAGTAGACCTTGACGGCTACGGTGACGTCCTTGGTCTGTCCGCTTGCAAGGTGGGTCTCGGTGACCTTCACGGTGAAGGACTTTCCGGAAGTGGTTCCCGCATCGGTGACGGTTCCGCTGATGACTCCGGTGGAGGAGTTGATGGAGAGTCCTGCAGGTGCTCCGCTGAGTGCGTAGGTGACTCCGGACTGGTAGCAGGAGGTCACGGTGAAGCTGGGAGTGCAGCCGGTGTAGAGGTTGGAGTTGGAGACGGTCACAGATCCGCTGAGGGTGTCGTAGACGGTGAAGTGGATCATCTGGGTGGCGGTCTGCACAGGCTTGGTGGTCTTGGCGGTGATGGTGAGGTCGTAGGTCGCAGTTCCTCCTGCAGCGGAGACTGCAGGGGCGGTTCCGGAGATGACACCGTTGTTCACGGTTAGCCAGCTGGCTGCGGTGCCGGAAAGGGTGATGGTGACACCGCTGAGGGAGAATGCAGGAGTGTAGCTGTAGGTGGCACCCTCCACGATTCCCACGTTGTAGGTCAGGCCGGAAGTATTCTCGGCATTGGCCTCGTCTGTAAACATGACACCCGCAAAGCAGGCTGACACGAGGGCCAGCACTGCAAGAGCAGATGTCAATTTCATATTGACATTCATTTGATAACCTCGATCAGTTGTTTTTTCCTCCGTTGTTGTAACGGGATCCGAAGAACATCTGGGGGAACCTGCGGATGACGGAGACCATCGCTCCGCGGTCCTGAGAAGAAGTACTAGGGTTGGTGATGACCTTGAGAGCGTAGGCAGAGTTCTGTGCCCTGCTGCGTCCTCTGGAGGAGGTGAAGAAGTGCTTCGCCTTTCCGGACATCTTGCCGAACTCCTCGGGAGAAGCATAGGCTCTGGAGGAGTTGTAACGCATAGCCTGCTCATCGGTGATGAAGAGTTCGGGGTGGTCGTTCCTGAACTTGACGAGATTCTTCTTGGTGGTCTCGTTGGACTCTGCGTTGCCGATGACCTTCATGAAGTAACGGGTACGGGCTCCCCTGGACCTGATGTTGAACATAGTCTGCTCGACATCCTTGGGAGTCCTTGCCTCCCCGTAGGGCCTGTCGCTCCTCTTCTTGTAGGATTTGATCTGAGAGTCGGTGGCAAAAAGTTCAGGGTTGAGTGTCCTGAATCCATCGAGGTTGATCTTGGTCTCCTTGTTGGACTCGGGGTTAGCCATGACCTTCTTGTAGTACTGAGTACGGCGGATGTTGCTTCCGAGACCTTTCATGATCTCCTGAATCTCATCCATGCTCCTCTCTTCGGAAGCGGGCTTACGCTCACGACGGACGTATGCAGGCTTCCCTCCGACTCCGGCTGCACGCTGACCACGGGGACGGTAGTTACGGTAACCCCCCTCGTTGAGGTAGTCGTAGGCATCAGTCTCCATTCCGACTCCGTCAAGACTTCCGATACCGGAAGGTCCCTTGTTGGCAGATCTCCTGAATCCTTCGGACTTGGACCAGGTCTCGTAACTGAGACCCTTGTTCCTCTGGAACATCATGGAGCTGTCGGATGCAAACTTGTCAGGGTTTGCCTTGCGGAAATCCCTGAGGAAGGAAAGCACCTCATCAGGAGTATTGATGTTGGTGGTGCAGCGGTTAAAATAGCGTGTGGCCTGAGTAGGGCTCATTCTGCCGAGCCTCTCAGCCAGCTCTTCATTGGAAGGGATTTCCCTTCTGAAATTGTTTCCAGGCATGATAAAACCTCAAAGTGTTTTTCCGGCGTTATCCCCCGCCGGAGGGGTGTTCTCCTCGTAAGAAAGGAGGGATGGGAGTAGGGTTGCCTGTCTTACGAGGTGGCAGTTTCCTGCCTTGTCAGTCCTCCAGCTTTCCATGACGGAAAGCCTCTTCTTGCCCTCATATTCCGAGATAGTTGCACTCTCTACCTCGTATTCCCCGATGACACGCTGAAGCTCCTCTTTCGCTCCGCTGAAGGTAGCATAGCTGGAGGTCCGGACGAAGTGGTTGCCCACTGCTCCGATCAGGTGTGATTCGAGGACATATGAGATCATCAGAATCACTCGGTCCTGAATCCGGCAAGAAGCTTCTTTGCGTTGTCAACGTCGTCGTAGACGTTGCTGACGCTGATGTTGATGCCCTCAAGAGCCTGGGCCATCTTCTCGGTGAAGTCAGCGAAGGTCCTCCACCATTTGCCGTCGAGAGGAAGTTCTACGAAGTGTCCGCCGAAGGATGCGGTGATCCTGGGCTGGGGATCCTTGTGGGTTCCGGTCTTGGCGTCGTATGCAGAAACTGCCTTGAGTCCGATGTAGACCTGTCCGTTGGAGTAGGACATGATAGGCACTTTCTTGGCATCGGTGGGGTTCGCAGGGGTAACTTTACCGACTGCGTCCATGAGTTCGTTCCTGAGGGTTTCCTTTTTGTCGAGAGTTGTCATATGTATTGGACTCCTGTTTTGTGGAAGGAAAGGGTTTGGATGAAGGGGTTTGAAAGACGACAAACTCTGGAAAAACTCGGTTAACTATTGCAAAAAATGAGATAAGTTTAGAAGCTTCAGAAAAAGTAGGAGTGATGGAAAAAGGATTTAATCAGCCGTAACCCGGAGGGAGTGTACCCTCCAGATTTCGGGGAAATTTGACATCAAAACAATATGCTGGCTAACAGGTGGTGCATTCCGTCGGGAGCACCATTCTTCTCATATATTTCGGATGTTTCTTGTGACCTTTCTTATTCACGTCTGGACTTCGTTATGGTAAAAGATCCGCCCCGTCATAGGTAGGCCGGGCGGTAAGGTGTTTCATTCACTCGTCACTTGTGGATTTGTCCAAAGCGGTTACATCGTTTTGTTTCATGGAACGGAGGGCCAACATCAGTACGAGATACAACGCGGAAGCTAGAAGACCCAGTATCCCCAGACCGTCTACATAGGTGGGCCACGGAAGTGTGGATAGAACCATTCCGACCGTCCCCATCATGAAGAACATGAAGTTGATCATGGCGGACAGGGTACCGTTGTCGCCCGGGCAGCTTCTCATCAGGATACCCATACCCCAAGGACGTACGGTGCTCGATGCGGATATTATGAACAGGAAGGACACAAGGAACGCGATCCATCCTGTCTTTCCGATCAGGATGAGAAGTATCGAACCGATCAGTCCCATCACGAGGAACAGGGGCAGTACCTTTCTGCTTACGGTCTTGGAGGTTACCTTGGTTATGACCACCATCACCATGACCGATGCGAACAGTGTGACCGCCAACAGGATGGAGTACATGGATCCGCTGAGACCGAACATCCCCTCGTAGATGTACGAGGATACGGAAAGGTATGCCATGAAAGGCAGGTTGAACATACAGAACATGACCATGAACAGCATGTACGACCTGTTCCTCGAGATGTTCTTCATTCCACCTAACATCTTGGACAGTCCTCCGGACACACGCTGTTCGGAAGGGAGCGTCTCGGTAACGAACAAGGTGAACGCCAGGCATACGAGCGCGAATATCGCAGGGGCGGTGAAGGTATGTCTCCATCCGACACTGTCGATAAGTGCGGAACCTGCAATGGGTGCGATCACGGGGCCGATGACCCCTATAATTGCGACTATGTTGACGACCTTGCCCATGATCGGTCCCGAATAACTGTCTTTAATGAACGCGGTCGATATGGTCAGAACCCCTCCGGCACCTATCGCCTGCAGGGCCCTGAACAGGATCATCATGTAGACGTCGGTGACGAACGAACATGCGATCATGGTTACGATGTATTCGATCAGACAGGCTATCAACGGTTTCTTCCTGCCGTATTTGTCCGATATAGGCCCCATCAGCAGAATGGAGATGGCCATCACGAACATGAACGCGTACAAGGTCATGTTCAAGGTGGATTCATCGGTACTTAGTTCATCGACGATCTGCCCGAGGGCGGGAAGATACATGTCTGTGGAAATAGGTGCAAATGCGGACAGAAGGACTATCAGCACAAGGAAATACCTCGGTCCGATGTGTTTCTGTTCCACGGTGGTTTCTATCATCGGAGAAGTATTTTTGGATGGATATTTGGTTTTAGCCGTTCAGGGTCTGTTGTTCACTTTGACACCTGTGAGAGTGTAAACCATCTTGGCCGAGGTCTCATCCCCTTCCGTGGCCTTTCTGAAGTGTTCGATCGACGGTTCGTCGGAGGATACGAGTTTCCTTACGATCTTCCCGTGTTCCATGTCGATGAACTCCATCATCTCCGAGAATCTTTCTTCCTTCAGATAGCCCCATGTGTATCCACGGGCCTTCCTTCTGAGAAACGAACCGGCCTCATATACGTAGTACTGGCACATTCCATCGTAGATCATGTCGCAGGATTCCTCGTCCCATTCGTAGAGGTCTTCCATCTCGACGATCTTCCCGTTGTCGAGGAGATAGAACCCGCCGTATGTGCCTTCGTACATGAGGGGATAGCCCATTTTTCCGCCGTAGCCGGGAATCCCCTTGTCGAGGATCCTTTTCACCAGTGCACGTACCTTCCATATGGCGAGGGGATCCCGGGACTCCATGATCCTGACGATCGATGAATGGCGGTCGGGGGTCTCGTGCTCCTTGCATATGACCGAACGTATCCTGGAACAGGAGAGACCCTTGAGGTGTTCCGAGAGCTTCGAAAGGGTGTTCTCCTCATTGTATTCCATGGAACCTTCGAAGAGGACGTTCCCGTTCTTTATGTTGTACACTTTGAAGAGGACGGCGTTTCCACTGTCATGGCATTCCATAAGATTGCCGTCGTAAAGGATGTAGATCCCTTCCCAATAGTCTTTGGAAAGGACCTGTCCGCCGATGTCGTCCTTCTTTCTCCTGTACATCGGGGTGTGTACATACAGGATGTATTTTGTATCATCGGATGGGTCGTCCGCCCCCTATATGTAATAATGTAACCGATTTTCCGTTTTATACGGTAATTTGATCTGATTTTTTGACTTGTTTTTCGGTACTGGACATACCTTTAT
>JAKSHW010000090.1 GCA_024399195.1 archaeon
AAGGAGGAGTTCCTCACGTCCGGAAAGGACATGGACATCCCCTTCCTCAGGATGGGGGACATCGTCAGGGAGTGCTACGTCTCCTCCGGTGCCGAGAAGGAAGGACTTTCCGTCGGACAGTTCGCAGGTAA
Organism: archaeon; assembly: GCA_024399195.1. Classification (GTDB taxonomy): domain Archaea; phylum Thermoplasmatota; class Thermoplasmata; order Methanomassiliicoccales; family Methanomethylophilaceae; genus Methanomethylophilus. The sequence continues at coordinate 132 of JAKSHW010000090.1, forward strand.
CGAGAGGAAGGCACACGGGGCGGACATCTGGGCCAAAAGGGCCATCGAGAGGATGTACGGAGACCTGTTCCTCGTGGACGGATGCAGGAGCATGGACGAGGTCCGCTCCTTCAGGTCCCTCGGAGAGGATGTCGAGATCGTGGCGATCCATGCATCCCCTTCCGTCAGGTTCGACAGGCTCGTGAAAAGACAAAGGGACGACGCCCCTGCCGATAAAGGCGAGTTCGATGCACGTGATGCCAGGGAACTTTCCTGGGGTATCGGCGAGGTCATCGCCCTTGCAGACCATCTCGTCGACAACTCCTCCACCATCGATGAGTTCAGACAGAGGTCCGCAGAGCTCCTGAGGTCGCTCAGATGAGGTTCACCACAGCCCGTCTCTGCGGAGGACAGGCCCTGATGGCCATCTCCGCCGACCTTCTCGACATCGATATAGACCATGCGGCCGAGGTGCTCGAGAAGGAAGGCTGTGTAATCAAAGAGAAGGACGAGATGATCCTCGTCTTCGAATGGGAAGGCAAGGAGGTCACGCTGTATCCCCAGGGAAAGGTCATGTACCTTCCCCAGACGGACCGTGCCCAATGCATCTCGGACGCCACCAAACTGCTTGAAAAGGTAAAATAAGGTCCTTGGAACACTGGGTCTGTGCATATTTGGTCGTACAGACCCAGATACTTTTATTACACTGACCTATATTGTCCATTATGGATGTACTCGAAAGTCTGATAGTGGCCATACTGCCGCTCGTACTGGTCTGTTTCTGTTATAAGAAGCAGATCATGACCGGTGGAGGTTCCGTCACCGCTTTTGTACTTTCGGTCATCATCGGGTACAGCACCTCCGTATGGTGGATGCTGGCGTTCATCCTGTTCCCCGTCATCGGGTTCCTTGCCACGTTCTGGAAGATCGACAAGAAGAGGGAGATGGGTGTACAGGAAGGAAAACACGGGGAACGCTCGATGAGGAACATCCTCGGCGTAGGTACGATCCCCACCGCCATCGCACTCGTCTACTGCATGACCGATGCCGCCCATTTCGAACTCATGGTCGCCTTCATCTCCGCATTGGCGGTGTCCACATCGGATACCGTGGCGAGCGAGATCGGTGTGAACGACCCCAAGGTCTGGATGATCACCACGTTCAAAAGGGTCGAACCCGGAGTGAACGGAGGAATATCCCGTCTCGGCACATTGGTTTCCCTTGTGTCCGCAATGATATTCGCCTACCTCGCATGGGGCATCGTCAACCACGATCTCCTGGACATCAGGTTCGTCATCCCTGCGATGGCAGGTCTTTTCGGAAACCTCGCGGACAGTTTCCTAGGTGCGGTACTGGAGAACCCTGGGTACATATCCAAATACACCAACAACGCGTCCACCTCCCTTATCGGCGGAATCGCAGGGTTCCTGGTCGCCATGTTCTTCTGAGCAGTCCAATAAATAGAGGTACGGATTAAACGTCCCCCATGAACAAGTACCTGCAACTATTCAGGGTCAACAACGCCGTAATGGGTACGATCGGAATGATCGTGGCCGTTTTCATGGCGGTCGGCACTGACATAGGGAACCATCTCATCAACCTGGTCGTCTCGGCCGTGGTGGTGTTCTGCTTCATCTGCGGTGGAAACGCCCTCAACGACGGTATCGATGCGGAGATCGACAAGGTCGCACATCCGGAACGCCCCGTTCCCTCGGGACGTATGACCGCCGAACATGCACGTAAAGTGGGTATCGTGATGCTCGCCCTTGCCGCGATCGTATCCGTATTCACCTTCGAGATCCCCTGCATCGTCATAGTCATAGTCGCCGACATCCTCATGGTCGCCTATGAGACCCGTCTCAAACAGAGAGGGTTCGTAGGAAACGTCACCATAGCGGTCCTCACGGGAATGGTGTTCCTCCTCGCAGGGGCGGTCATAGGTAACGTGGAAGCGAATGCCATCATCGCACTGATGGCATGTCTCGTGTCCATCGGAAGGGAGATAGCCAAAGACATCGAGGATATGGAAGGAGACGAAGGAAGACACACTCTGCCCATGGCCATCGGTGTGAGGAACGCATCCATCCTTGCATCCGTGTTCTTCATCCTCGGTCCCGTGTTCAGCATCATCCCCCTCATACAGCAGACCTACGGTCCCCTGTTCTACGTCGTGGTTGCGGCGGATGCCATCTTCCTCTACTGTGCGTACATCGTGTTCAGCGACCAGCACAAGGCACAGAAAATGGCGAAGATCGCCATGCTGGTAGCCCTTGTGTCTTTCATCCTCGGAGTGTTCCACTTCTGAGAAACCTTGGGATCCGGCGTCAAGACCGGGTCCCTATCCCTTGTTCTGGGTCTTTTTTCTTCCATTGTAAACGACAAATTCTATTCGACGAACAACGTATATTATAGCCGTCGAATAAATCATATTACGACAATGAACAAAACAATACAGGGTAATGACAGATTCGATTATAACCTTGTTAATCAATTGGCGAATATGAACAACAGATCACCAATAATCCCTCTTGACGGCAGGGATTGCGATATCGCTATCGTAGGTGGAAAAGCGATAAACCTCAGCATCATGGTAAAGGCCGGGTTCAGTGTCCCTCCGGCGGTCTCCGTTGCATCTTACGCATACGAGGAGTTCCTCGACTCCACAGGCCTCCGTCAGAGAATCTCCGATGCCTTGGATGATATCAATTACGGAAACGCCGATTCGATAGTGGAGGTCACCGGTAAGATCCGTGACATGGTGCTTTCCGAAGAGATCCCTTCGGACCTTCTCAAGGCCATCCTCGATGCGACGGACACCCTAGGTTCAGAGTACATGGCGGTCCGTTCCTCAGCGGTTGCGGAAGATCTCTCGGATGCCAGCTTCGCAGGTCAGCAGGACACGTATCTCAACGTAGACCGTGAAAACGTCCCTTCGATGGTCAGATCCTGCTGGGCCTCCTATTGGACCGACCGTGCGGTGAAATACCGTCATGATACGGGAATAGACCATCTCGCACAGGGTATCGCGGTGGTCATACAGAAAATGGTCTCATCGGAGATCAGCGGTGTGATGTTCACCGCCAACCCCCTCACCGGAGAGGACGATATCGTCATCGAAGCCTCGTGGGGTCTTGGCGAGTCCATCGCATCGGGTATCGTCACCCCGGACAACTACATCTGTGGAAGAGACGGGTCCCTCAAAGAATGCGAGGTCATGGACAAGAAGAAAGGGTATTTCCTCAGGGACGGGAAAAACACCCTCGTGGACATCGACGAAGACCTTGTCAGAAAGAGATGTGCGTCCGACGATGTCCTGAAAGCCGTCACCGAACAGGGATGCATACTCGAGGACCACTTCGGTGTCCCCCAGGATGTCGAATGGGGTTACGAGAAAGGAAAGGTCTACATCCTCCAGTCCAGGGCCATCACCACCCTCAAGAACGAGGAGAAGGACGGTGTCCTCTGGACCAGAGCATATGGGGACGAGTATTGGGCGGACCCCACCACACCCCTGTTCTATACAACTATGGGAAAAATGCTCGTGGAGATCGTCAACCACGAAGGCGCCCGTATGATGGGTTACAAGGAACTGCGTTCCGGTTCCCTGACCAAACTGCACAAATCGAGGGTGTACTTCAAGGCCTCCACCCTGGAAAGGGTGTTCGCACACTACCCCAAGTTCATCAGGTCGAAGGAACTTCTGAACTATTTCCCCGTGAAGGACCACGGAAGGATCCTTTCCAGCCCCAACGACTGGTACCATGCGGTTATGTCACAGGTAAGGGTCGCCATCCTCGACCGCGACGGTATGATGAACCGCACCGACAAGGCCTACAAGAAATGGGCCGAAGGATTCATGGAGTTCTGCAAGGAGAACATCGACTCCAAGGACCTGTCCACACTTACCGATGAGGAGATAGATACCCTCTACTGGGACCTGGAGAAGGCGTTCATCAAACACTACCGTCTCATCAGGTACGGTATGATCACCCACTCCATCCTGACGAACCTGCTCATCAAGAACTGGTTGAAGACCTGGTTGGACGATGACGGGTTCATGTATTCCGAACTCATATCGGGGCTCCCCGGCAACAAGACCGTGGAGACCAACATCGGTTTCTCCAAACTGGGAAAGGTCATCAAGGACACCCCCGGTATGATCGACCGGATCAAGGAAATGGGGTACAGCGGATTCCTAGAATGGATGGATTCCGAACCCAACCCCGTGAAACCCGCGTTCGAGAGGTTCATCGAGGAGTTCGGTCACAGGTCCAACACCAGGGAGATCATGGTCCCCAGATGGAAAGAGGACAGGGAATACGTTCTGAACATAGCGTTACAGATAGCGGAGAACTACACCGACATCGAAGAGCTGGAAGCGGACCGTAGGAAGGAGAGGATCACCTCCGAGGAAAGGATACTCTCGGAAATAAGGAAGAAGAAAGGCAGACTGAAGGCCAAGGTCTTCAAGATAGTGATGCACATCGCACAGACCTATTTGACCTTCAGGGAGAACCAGAGGTTCTATCTCGATCACATCCTCCTGAGACAGAGGATGATCTTCCAGGAGCTCGGAAGGAGGTTCGCCGACAAAGGGCTCATTTCCGACAGGGAGGACATATTCTTCCTGGAGGAGGACGAGGTGTTCTCTATCCTCAAAGGAGAGAGCAGACCCGATTACAATGCCATCAAGAGCAGAAAAGACGAATTCTATACATATGGACCTACACTCCCGCCCAAGTTCTACATGGACGGTGTGGACTTCGACGACCCTGACGACAACGGTCAGGACATAGCCTCCCTCACAGGGGCCGCATCCAGTCCCGGTTCCTATACCGGAACCCTCAGGGTCATAACGGACATCAAAAACCTTTCAGAGGTGCAACCTGGAGAGATCCTGGTCACCAGCAACACCGACCCTGGATGGACCGCGGTGTTCTCCCGTCTGGGAGGACTCATCACCGAGACCGGAGGTATCCTCTGTCACGGTGCGGTCATATCGAGGGAATACCGCATACCTGCGGTAACGGCCGTCAAGGACGCCACCCTGAGACTGCATACAGGTCAGAAGGTGACGTTGGACGGAAGCAACGGAATCATACATGTTTTGGAGGAATAAAGAATGGACAGCCATCCCGAATACAGCGAAAGTTGGTACTTCAACTACTACGACGAGAAAGCCGATGTCACCGCGTTCATGCGTATCGGAAACAAACCCAACAAGGACGAGAAGACCATGTTCTTCTTCCTTGTGGGAAAGGACAAGATCGTAGGAATGAGGTCCCAGGTGAACTACGACGAGAATTCCAAGAAGTCCTGTTCCGGACTCGAGTTCATACCTATGGAGAACGGTTCATGGAACCTGAGATACAACGGCCCCATGGCGAACTACGCCGACCAGAAGGACATCTCCATGGTCACCATGGACATCGAATGGACCCCCCTCAACAAAGAAATGAACTACCGTGACTGCGTCAACGCGGAAGAGGTCGAACTTTCATCCAAGGTCGCCTCCGAACACTTCGAACAGTACGGAAAAGCCATTGGTAAGATCGGTATCAACGGATCCGTCACCGAGATCGAGGCCTACGGAGAAAGGGACAGGAGCGAAGGTGTCCGCGAATGGGGTTCCCCCAAGATGTGGTATTGGCTCAACTCCGTATACGACGGAGAGAACGGATACAATGTCACCAAGCTCTGTACCGAGATGGGCGATGTGGATGCAGGTTACTTCGGTGACAGCAAAGACAACGACCCCATCATGAAATCCGAGATCGATACCGAATACACCTCCGGAATCCCCTCTTCCTACACCATCAAGGCCACTGGAAAAAGCGGAAAGACCTACGAGATCGCAGGAACCGTCATGAGGTATGCAATGCTTCCCATGGCCCCCGGAATGATGTTGGTTGAGACCATCTCGAAAACCGAATGGAACGGTAAGACCGGTTACGGTATCGCCGAGTTCCTTGTAAGGATGTAAACGGGGCCTATCCCCTTTACATCCTCAAATATCCAGGTTCTCCAATACCTTGAGGACCTGGTCCTTTGAATTCTCAAAAGTCCCCGAATTATCGATGATGTTCCACTCGTCGGGAGTGAGCATCAACATCTTGTCCCTGGTTTTCTCGAGCTTGTCCTTGGTCTCGAACGTCTCAAGCTCCTCTCCTCTGGAAAGGATACGTTCGTATGCGACCTCGGCCGATATATCGACGAAGAACTTGGTTTCAGGTCTGGGGAGGACGAAATCGAAGACCTTGTAGGCGAGAGGGCATAGCTTCTTGGGAAGGTAGGATACCGCCATGATATATCTCACGAAGATGAAATCGTCGTACTGGCTCTTCTTTTTCATCTTTTTCATTATGTGTACTGACCTGAACACATCGAGGATGTACAGGAAAGTGGCGCACAGGACCGCGGCCTTTCCTTTCCTGGTGAGCCATCTCGCTTCCATACGTCCGAGACGGGTATCACGCGTAGGGTGGGTTATCTCAAGCACCCTGTGGCCCTTGGCCTCCAACTGTTCTTTCAAGAACGACGATACCGATGATTTACCGGACCCGTCCATTCCATCCACGACATACCACATTTCAAAGCCCCATCAGAACCATGAACCCTGCCACCAAGGTAGGGATGATAAGATTGTCATACTTTCCGGGACATAGAAGCTCAGCCACTGCACTGAGGACACCTGCCCCCATACATGCGACCACAGCAGGTACGACGAGGGTCACATCGGTGAGGTAATACCCTGCATCCACAAGGAACCTGTAATAGCAAAGGACCAGAAGACCCACAACGGTAGTGGTTGCGAATACGGCGAAAGTCCCTTCGAACGATTTACCGTTGATCATCTTGTGTCTACCGTATTTCTTTCCGATGATGCTTCCTAACGCATCGCCGTAGGTCATTGCGATTATACCAATGGATGCGGCGGCCCAATGATCAAAGAACACAATGACCATGATGGAGATACTGATCGCATAGAGGAACAGGCCTGTATTGTGACCGTCACGGGATATCTGACCTATCTTCGATCTGGAAATAGGATTTCCTTCGAACATAGCAAGGAACAATATCACCGCGAAGGGAATGGTGAAGAACACCAGCATGACCCAAGGTTCGGTGAAGAACCACCATACGAAAACGAAATTACCTACACCGATATGGACGATCTTCCTTGAGAGGTTCTTATCCACACCTTTCTTTTCAAAATAAAGGGATAACAAAAGAGATGCGACGATTATAGCATAAACCAATACTATCCCTAGTACGTCTTTATCGGTCATGGTAGATCAAACAAGTCCCGAATAACTTACTCAAATAAAGTACATCCCATAGATTGACCGAAGAAGTGCACTTAACCATACATTTACAAATTGTTCAAAGACAGAAACGGTCCAAGGGGTCAGGGATCCCGTTCCCCTTGTAAGTGGTTTTGAGAGAGGTCACAGGCTGTGACCCCTCCGGTCGTCAGGCTCAGTCCTGGCGGTAAAGGGTGGTGTCACCAAGACCTACGAAGGTCTTTCCGACGAAGTTCTTTGCCGCCTGCTTGAGCTTGGTGGTACCGTTCATGAAGGTGAGTTCATCGAATGCGACGGTACTGCAGGACTCGAGTCCGTCTCCGAACTCGACGTAGGTCAGGGCCTTGTCACCTGCGAAGGCGTACTTGTAGACGGTGTTCACGGAGTCGGGGAGGTAGATCTCGGTTACTGCGAGATAGTTCCTGAAGGAGTACTGAGCAACAGTGGTGATTCCCTCTTCGATCACGATCTTCTCGACTACAGGCC
>JAKSHW010000091.1 GCA_024399195.1 archaeon
GCACCGTTGGCGATGAACTTGGACTCCCAGGTGTACCTGTCGAGCTTGACGTTCATGGATTCGAGGGACTCGTTGATACCGCCGAGCATGGTCTCTGCGACCTTCTTCACATCTGCGATGGTCTTCTCGTCACCTGCCTCGAACTTACGGAGCATCTCTGCGATCTCCTCTTCCATGGGGGCGTTGTCGTGGATCTTCTTGGTGGCCACACGGTAGTTGAACACAAGCCTGTGGTCCACCTTGTCACGGTCGTCGGCCTTCTCGGTCTCGGCGATCTCCTGCTGTACCTCCTCAGGGGTGACGTTGTTGCATCCCCATGTCATCATGACGACCTGCTTTCCCACATCGTTGACGTAGTACTCGGTGGTAACCTCGTGTCCCCTCATCTTAAGGCATCTTGCGAGGGTATCCCCGATGATGGGGTTCCTTGCACGTCCGACGTGGACGGGGCCGGTAGGGTTGGTACTGGTGTGCTCGACATTTACCCTGAGGCCGGTGGCTGGGGACTTTCCGAAATCCTTTCCTTTGGAGGAGATCTCGGAGAGGACCGCACTGACGAGCTTGTCCCTATCCATGGTGAAATTGAGATACCCGTTAAGGGCACTGAGCTCTGCGATGAGACCGCTGGGAACGGCGATAGCCGCCGCGATCTTGTCGGCGATGTCCTTGGGGGAGGACTTCAATGCCTTGGAAAAGGTGAAACAGGGAATGGCAAGGTCCGCATTGTCAGGGATCTCCTTCACAAGTTTCAGATCCGCAGGTGCACCCATGTCCGCGAGGACCTTGAGGACGGCCTGCTCACATTCAGACTCGAACTGTTCCTGTACTTTCATGTACTTCACTCTACCCTGTATCTAAGTAATGCGGCGACTCCACCGAAGGCCTTGATGAGCATGTCTCCCTCTTCGGAATCTCCGGAAATAAGCTGCATGTTGGAATTGTAGACATCGGACAGCTCGAAGAAGCTGTCGACGAGATCCTTGTCATCGGTGATGTTGACCTTGTTTTCACACTCGGGACACCTAACATCGTCATCGGAACTGTTGACAGTCATCTCGAAAATGTGTCCACAGGAACACTCGCAGGAGATGCGGCGTTTCCTGAGCTCGCTGGAGATAAGGAATGTGTCGACCGCACCGAGGGCGGCGGCATTGCGGACGACCTCCTCTCCGTATGCGGAAAGTCCTCCGTCGAGTTTCCTGATCTCCCTGAAGAGCCTCTGCATGATCTCCTTCTCGTTGGTGATCTGCATGTCCACGATGGCGCCCTGGGCCGCATCGACAAGTTCCTTGAGACCGGACTCGTCGGTGTAACAGGTATCGAAACGGGGACTGACGACCTTCTTGAGAAGCTCATGATGGAGGTATCCTTCGTTGATGAAGAAATCCTTGGTCATACCGGGCCCACCGACGATGATACCCTCAAGATCGAGGATGTCATCGAGGAAACAGGAGGTACAGTTATCTGCGACCTTCTTGAAGAACTCGTGTGCGGCGATCTCGATCAACCTTTCGAAACGGACCGAGGACTGACCTCCCTGGTGGTGCTTCGAAGGAACAAGCGAATCGAAGTGTTTCAGGACCTTGATCCTGGAACCTGCGAGCATACCGATGGTGGCCTCTTTCCTGTCGATGGTGATGAGACCGTAGTACCTCTTATCGACAAGCATGGTGTCGAGAGGCTCGGTGAAGAACTCGGAGTCGCACCTGTAAAGGAACGCGGTGATCGACTCGGGAGGCTGGATGGTGTACTGTACCATCTTGGTCTGGTCTCCCGCACGGGGGACCTCTCCACAGAAGATGACGATACCGTTCTCAGGGACCTTGTTAAACGTCTTGAGACGGGACATGATCGAATCGATCGCACCGGTGACGTTCTTCATCGTGGTCTTGGATTTGATATTGGATGCCTGGGACTGTTCGTTCCTCAGATATGCCATTACATCGGAAATGAGCTTTCCTGCCGGGACGTACACCGAGATCAACTCGGTGCCTCTTCCTCGGTAGTTCCTGATCTCTTCCATATCTTTCTTAAAATCGTAACGTGCTCTGTTTGCGGAATTATCGTTTGCCATGGTTTACGACCTTCCAATTATCTGACTCCTTATCTGTACACTATATAAAAGAACGTTGTTCGATTCGGTTCTTGGGACAATACCCAGTCTCATGCATATCGCCTGAACGGGCAATTGTTATAATGGCGACCCCTATCCCATACAAGTGTTCCAATGACTCAGGAAGTAGTAGTCATATCCATAGGCGGTTCCATCCTCATCCCCGACCAGAACGATTCCGTATACATAGGAAAACTTGCGGAGATGTTGAAGAAAGCCTCTGAAAAAGTCCGTGTCGCCGTTGTGTGCGGCGGAGGAAAGATCGCAAGGTACTATACCGTCACAGGCAGGGAGCTCGGAGGTACCGAATACCAGCTCGACATGCTCGGAATAGGCACCACAAGACTCAACGCAGGATTACTGGCACTTGCCCTCGGTGACCGTTCGAACCCCGATATCCCCACCGATGTGAAGACCGCCGCCGAAAGGTCCAAGGACGGTTTCATCACTGTCATGGGCGGTACCGAACCCGGACACACCACCGATGCCGTGGCCACCATGCTTGCCAAGGAGCTCGGTGGAGGAAGGGTCATCAACGCCACCGCCGTAGACGCGGTGTACTCCGACGACCCCCGTAAGAACCCCGATGCGGTCAAGTATTCCAAACTCACCATCAAGGAACTTGGAAACCTCGTGTACAAAGACCACGGAGCGGGAAAGTCCAGCGTCTTCGATCCTCTCGGTGTAGAGATCGCCGAGAAAGAGAAGATCGATATCCAGATGGTGGACGGAAGGAACCTCGAAGAACTGGAAAAGGCCATACTGGGTCTTCCCTTCGACGGTACCTACATCAGTTCCCAATAAACTCTGATCAGAAACCGGACGTCCCTGAACAACAGGGAGGTCCGGTGATGTTTTTCATTCCAATGGTTCGAGGTCCTCAGATCTGAGGAACTCCAGACCTATCGATTCGCCCAATGCCTTTATGGCAGTGGCCCTGGAGCTCTTCATGGACTTCTTGTGGAGATAGGCTAGCTTCGTACCGGTGGCAGCGGCTGCTAGCTCCATACAATGCACGATATCCTCGTCTTCACGTCCGTCCATCTGATAGTTGGGAAGGATGTGTCCGAAATTGGCCTTGTAACCCAATGCCACTTCGGTGAAACGTGGAGCATAATGACCTCCCCCGATACCTATCATCACAGGATAGTCGTTGCTTTCCTGAACGGTCTCCAAGACCTTCGACTGCACCTCGGCAGGTTCGTCACGGCCCCAATAGTTCTCGTCGCTACCGATCTCGATGAAGAACGTAGGTTTATCCAGGTACGGCCCATGGTGCGTGGCCTCGAAACAGATGTTGTACTCGGGGATGTCACATATCGCCTTGATGCGACGGAGACAGTCGGACATCATGGTAGGGCATGCTTTGACCAAGGTGCCGGCCATACCGCCGAACTCGTTCTCGTGGTAGTTTCCGATAGGGTGTACGGTCAATGCGGGCATTCCGCTTTTCGCACTGTGTCTCGAAGGATATATCACCACATCCGGATCGAAACCGAGCGATGATGCCACCTGGTCCAAATTGTCGGTAGTGATATGACGTTCGTCGGTCACCAGCATCAGATCGTTACCGTTGGTCCTGTAATGTACACCTTCCGATTCATGATCCTCCCATCCGCCGTCCGAGACCATATGTTCACAGATGTTGACCGAAGCATTGTCCTTGTTGCAACAGATAAAAAGACGCTTTATGGACATTTTAGAAACACTTACTACTAACTGTAGCCGTAGGTCTTTAAATTTTGTTCGAAATAAACCATCAGGCATGGGCATTTCTAAATTCGAAGATGTCTGTGTCAAAGACCGCATACTACTGCACCTGTCCAGATTCAAAAACACCGAGATCGGCCAAGAATACAACGTTCCTTTCGATATCACACAGGACGGAATAGGGATGGTGGTCGGAATCAGCCGTGCCCATGCATCGCTTTCCCTGAAACAACTGATAGACAAAGGCATGGTGGTGTGCTGGCAGGCCCACATGAAGGGACAGAAGGGCAAACGTCTGGTGTACGGTATAGCGTCCAACGGTGCAGAAAAGGTACAGGAGATCGAGAAGGAGCTCGCCAAGGCGGGAATAACCACCGAGGCCCTTCTGGATATGAAGAACTGCAACCCGGAGGTCAAATGGAACAGTCTTTCGGAAGAGGACCGCGATACGTTCGGGAAGGCCTGCACCATCCGCGTAGCGATACCCCGTAGCGAACTTCCTGACACCCGTACGGGGATAATCCCCACGGATATGAACGGTAAGACCTGCATACAGAGATACACCGCAGAAGCGTTCCTTAAAAACGCGACCGAAGAACAGAGACGTAACTGGCACAGTTGGGCGGCGGATTGGTGGATAGGTTCCGACGATCCCCAGGAAAGACTGTACCACCTCATCGCCGCAGGTCGGAACCTGGAAGCATGCAGATTGGCGGTACGGTGTTCTTTCATATTCCTGAGCAACCCGAACGAGGACACGCTCAGTCTTCTGGAACAGTTGAAGACCAACGAAAAGTTCGAAGGGGACATCCTGTGGATACGTTGCGAGGCCGCCGTGGCCATGAGACGTTTCGAATACGCGAAGAAGCTCTGCGACAGATTAGGTCAATACGACGAAAAACGTAAATCGACAGTACTGGCACAGATAGCGTTTGCCAACAAGGAATACAAGAAGGCCTACCAATACGCCGAAATGGCGGACAGCATGATGCCCGATCTCCTTTCCTCGGTCATCATGGCCCATTGTTTTCTCAGGTTGGGTAACGTCGAAACCGCAGAAGAGATAGTCAAAGAGCTCTACATGTCCACAAAAGGCACCTATCACGGTTACGACGTGGACCTAATATTCGAACTGAAGGCCAAGATCGCCTACATCCGCAATGACAGAAAGGGGTGTATGGCAGAACTTACAAAAGCCTGGCAGACGGCTCCTCCTTTTAGGAAGGCCGCCTACCAGATAGCGATGGACGCTTTGGAATGTGGTAAAGAGGTGATTTTTCCCTTTTTAGAAAACAGTGTTTCTCTTAAGGGAATCGATGTCTGAGATGTACAGGTCCCTGATATCCTTGATGTTCCATTTGAGCATGGCAAGTCTCTCGAACCCGAATCCCCATGCGAGGACAGGATGTTTCACACCGAACGGTGCGAGAACCTCCGGCCTGAAGATACCGGCTCCGCCGAGCTCGAGCCATTTTCCGTGGAAGAACACCTCGAGTTCGAGGGAGGGTTCGGTGTAAGGGAAGTAACTGGGCCTCACATTGATCTTATCGAATCCCATCCTCGCATAGAACTCCCTGATGAGGGTGATCAGCATATCGAGGTTTGCGTTCTCATCGATGACGATACCTTCGATCTGGCTGAACTCGGGAAGGTGGGTCGCATCGATGGACTCCTTCCTGAAGATCCTGGAGATGGAGAAGGCCTTCTGGGGTGCATCGGGATGTTCGGCGATGTACCTGATACTGCTCACAGTGCTGTGGGTCCTGAGAAGGGCCTGGGAGGCTTTCTCCTCAGACCATTTTCCTCCCCATCCGGTGGAACCGGTGTCTCCACCGTTCTCGTGGATGGCTTTGATCTTCGCCACAAGGTCCTTGTCGTCGAGGGAGATGGTCTCGGGGTTCTCAAGGAAGAAAGTATCCTGCATATCGCGTGCAGGGTGGTCCTGGGGGATGAACAGAGTGTCCATGTTCCAGAACGCGGTCTGCACATATTCGGAGGACATCTCGGTGAATCCCATATCGGTGAACAGTCTCCTTACCTCGTTACCGAGACGGGTCAGAGGGTTCTTCTTTGCAGCGTATACTGCAGGGGCGAAGGTCTGGACATCGTATTTCCTGAACTCCACGTCCCTCCATTTTCCGCTCTGTACGATCTCGTCGGTGATCTCGGTGAGCTCCTCCTTGAGCTCGATACCTGAACGTGCTGCCTCGATACCCTCAGGGGTCAGAGTGATCTCCCTGCGGGTCTCGACGATCTCCTTGATCATTCCCTTGCGGCCTTTAAGGTCCTTGATTACCGCCTTGTCGGCATCCTTTTCGGATACAGGGGCCTGGATCATCCTGTCGATGAGGGCCTCGTCCGCCATGGTGCTTCCAAGAACCTCACGACCCTTGTCGGAAAGGATGAGGGACTTCTCACCGTCTGCACCCTGCATGGATGCGAGCTTCTTTTTCATAAGCCATCCAACGGCGATCTTATCCTCTCCGTTCTCCATCTCCTTGGCGAGGTCGTCAAGGGAGATGTGTCCGTCATATGCGTTGAGTACCAAAAGGGCCTTCCTCTCGGGAAGACCTTTCTTGGAGGACTCCACATCGGTGAGGGCATAGAACTTCTCGCTCTCCTCCTTGATAGTGGCAAGACCCTTGGAAGAGAGCCATGATGCGGAACCCATGACCTCCACTTCGAGACCGAATCCACCGATCCTGATCATGTCTGCCGGACTTCCCTTGCCTCCGTTACGTTCAAGTGCCAGTAACAGCCTTTTCTCATTGTAGCTGAGTCCTTCGAGTATCTCGTTCATGTTCATCTGAATCACCATTTGAACCCTTCGAAGGTCATATTCTTGACGATCTCGCGGGCTTCTTCCCTCTTAGCCTGATGGTTCTCAAGGAAGACGTTTATCTTCTGGGTAAGTGCTACTTTGCATTCCCCACAGAGGATCTCTCCCCTTCTGCACTTGTCCGCCATCTCGTTAAGCTTGGCGTCATCGTGTTCGAAGAGATAGTAGTTGTACTTGAACACGGCACAGATCTCGGGGTTTCCTCCTTTTTCCCTCTGTTCGTCCACACTTACACATCCGCCGGTGAAGGCCCTTCCGACCTTCTTCTTGACCTGTTTGGGAGTATCGGTGGTGTAGATGGTGGCGTTCTCATCGGAAGAGGACATCTTGTCCCCACCGTTGAGGCCGGGGCACATCTTGCAATAGAGCAGGGAGGGTTTGGGATATTTAAGACCGGGTGCGACATCCCTGGTGACCCTGAAGTGGGGGTCCTGGTCGATACCTGCGGGAATGAGTACGTTGGTGGGTTTTCCTTCGATCTCGGAAGGAAGGAACGCAGGAGCGGATTCCATGGAGGTGAAGAAGATCCTACCGATGTTGGACTCTCCGTCGAATCCGAATACGGCCTTTGCGGTGGAATAGGTGACCTTCTTGGCGACACGGAGTGCGATAGGATACAGGGTCTTCACATTCTCGGTGTCGACGATAATCTTGGTCTTGTCAGGATTGAATCCTAAGGCGACGAAATCCAATGCGTTCTCGTAGGCCATCTTACGGGTATCCTCGACGTTGAGGTCTTTGAAAAGGAACTTCTCATCATCGGTCATCTGGAACAGCATATTGACATCGAAGGTATCCTGGATCCACTTGTTGAAGATCCAAGGCATGATATGTCCCAGATGGGTGTTTCCGGAGGGACCTCTACCGGTGTAGAGATAGAACTTGTTGCCTTTCTCATACTCGTCGAGGATCACATTGAAATCACGGTGAGTGTAGAATATACCACGCCTAAGCATGGGGTGAGGTTCTGCGTATTTGGAGATCCTCTTGAGAAGAGCATCGTCTATGGGAGCAGTCCCGAACCTTTTCATCAGGACATCGTAGTCTATATCACCTGTCACTTCCCACGGAGTGACTTTGAAATCATCGGCCATTGACAGACTATATGCCAGGGTTAAATTAAGATTGTGTCTGGTCTGGGATGTACGAAAAATGGTCCTAGTGCAATTCGTGTGGATTGCATTTTCTGACAAGCTCCCAGGAGCCC
>JAKSHW010000092.1 GCA_024399195.1 archaeon
TCAAAAAGATTGATTAAAAGTGAAAAGGTATGGTACCGTTGTCAGGAAACTTATGTTCAAGGCAACTTGTAATAATTCTAAAGTTATTTATCCGAATCGGAATCCCTAATCCAATATTTACAGATTAGGCCCAAGTCAATGATTCTCAATAACTATAACGAATCCACTACCGAACGGATCCATACATTCTCGGAAAGCAATAATAACCCACCAGTCAATCACATCCACGATAATATGGTGAAAATCTCCGTGATCATCCCCGTCTACAACGTCGAGAAATACCTCAGGGAATCCATGGACTCCCTCATGAACCAGAGTTTCCAGGATGCGGAGTTCATCATGGTCGACGACGGTTCCAAGGACTCCTCCCCCGACATCTGCAGGGAATACACGGAGAAAGACAAGAGGTTCAAACTCATTTCCCAGCCCAACGGCGGTCCCGCCAAGGCGAGGAACACCGGGATGGACGCCGCCAAAGGAGAATACATCTGCTTCATGGACTCCGACGACCTCCTCGCCGAAGAGGCCCTCCAAAAAATGTACGACATGGTCCAGGGATACGACATCCTCGTCCACGGGACCGAGTTCATCGGCGACTACGACGAGGTCCCCGCCTGGATCTCCGTGGCCGACAGGATAGAACAGGCCGACATAGAGGACTTCTCGGTCAGACACATCTTCTCCATGTTCGGATGCGGACCCGTCCTCTGGTTGCACTTCATCAAGGCCGACCTCATACAGAAGGAACACCTGCGTATCAACGAGAACCTCACCATCGGAGAAGATTTCTCGTTCGCCGTCACCTACTTCGCCAATGCGAAGAAGGTCAAGTTCGTGAAGGACAAGTTCTACGCCTACCGCCTGTTCCGCAAAGGCTCCCTCATGACCACCTTCCAGGACATGCCGAAGGAGAAGCTCGACCAGTCCCTCTACATGTCGAAGGTCATCTACAACTCCATCAAGGACAAGATCAAACCAACGGACGAGGCCGCCATCATCAACATCCTGCTGATATTCAACTTCCGCGACTTCTACAGGCTCGACGAGGACTGCATACTGGAGTACGCGGACACCCTCGAGAGGTACATGGACGTCCTCCACATAGAGAGCCACGCCAAGGAACTGTCCGGAATGAACATCATGATGCTCGGCTACCTAAAGGGCATCAAGGACGGGTCCGTGAAGATCAGCAACAGGAACCGTTCCATGACCGCCCAGGAATACTGGAAGATGTTCGTGTGAGACGTCGGATCCCGCACCAGGTCCACAGGACATCCCCGCCATCCCAACCATAATAAACATAAACGTACATCAAAGAACATACATGTCAGTTACAATAGGCTGGGGCTACAACAGGATGAACCTGGTGTTCACATCGTCCGTGGGCGACACCCTCGTGTTGGACGGGGAATGGGTCGAACCGGTACCGGACGGCGACCGTTTCCGTTTCGACGTCGTGTTCCAATACGACCCCTCCGTCATGAAAAGGTTCGTCGTCAGACGCAGGACCGTCGACCCCAACGGGAACGGCAAGACCCGTCTCGTCGGTATGGTCGACACCCGCAAAGGGGACTTCGAGGCGGACCTCGACGACGTGTCGGGTAATCCATTATTTGTATCCGAAACCATACCCCGTTCCAGATGACAAGGTTCCTATGTCCGTTCTGCTCCGGAGACCCCGGGAAGGAAGGCAACGTCTGCGGTTCGTGCTCCCGCCCGCTGGTGCACGACCGCAGGATGCGCGACACGGTCTCTACGGGGATCGACCCCCGCCGTTTCATCGGCATTGCGGAACGGGCCCTGGAATCGGACGATCTGGAAACGGCCGAAAGGGCATGCGACACTGTGCTTTTCACACATCCCCGCAACACCCACGCATGGTTCTTCAAAGGCATGGTGGACATCAGGACGGGCTTCCCTACCGCAGCGGTCGACTGCTGGGCCCGTTCCGTATTACTGTCCACGGACATAGCGTTCATCGAGAAGGTCAGGGACGTCTCCGTCAGGGAGGCCGTGAGGGAGAACATCCGCCTCATGAAGGAGGGCAGGTACATCCACGGGATCAACCTCCTATCGGACGCCTTCGTACGGAGGACCGGGGTCGGCATCGCGGAGGACGTCAGGGACGGCACCCGCATCGCCGATGTGCCCAAGGACGTCCTGGAATCCTTCGTGTCGGAGATCGAGGGAGACAGGGTACGTCCGCTGAGGATGTCGGGGAAGGAGTTCGAGAAGGAGTTGTCCGAGGTCTCCGACGACGACAGGCCGTATATCATGGCAGGATATTTCTCGGGCGAAAGCCCTATGGACCACTCCCCCGCGACGCTCTGCGGAATATGCGACGGAAACGACATCGTCAAAGCTGTGGATCTCATATCCTCGTCGAAGAACGAACGTTCGGTGATGGGATTCATGGGCCTTGCCTGCCTCCTCGCAGACACCGTCCATCTGGTAGACGACGCGACGCAGCTGACGAAATGCCTCTCGGCGGTGACCAGATACGCCGCCGCGGTGGGTCCGTACACCGAAAGGGTCGTGGAATCCGCCATAAAGGAGACCGTGGAGCCGTTCGATATCCTCCTCAAGGCCATGGGAGGCACCGAGGGGGGATCGGAGGACGTCTACCGCAGGAAAGGACTGTTCGAGGCCCTGTGCATGGCATGCATGCGTTCCGACACGGATACGGCAAAACGCTTCGCGAAGGAATACTCGGACCTTTTCGGACGGAGAAAGAAGAAACATTGAAACAGCAGAAAACAACATTGTGACGAAGAAGGAATGGAACATGAAAATGCCAAGGAATCTGAAGATGGAAACGTTCGACAGCCGCAACGAGGAAGACCTCCGCAAGGTGCGTGAGCTCCTGGAGAAGAATGACAGCCCGATGATGCACAAGACGCTCGGAATGATGCTTTATATGTCGGAGGATCCCCGCAACGTGGAAGAGGCCATAGGACATCTGGAGATCGCCGCAGAGGCGGGGGACGGCGAGGCCATGGGCTTCCTCGGGGATGCCTACTTCAAGGGAGTAGGTGTGGAGAAGGACGAGGAACGCGGAATGGACTACTTCCTCGACGGGGCCCTCGAAGGTAACGTGGAGTGCATGTTCAATGCAGGTAACGAGTACATGAAAGGGGACTGCGTCCCCGCCGACCATGCGAAGGCGTTCGATTATCTCTCCATGGCCGCCGAAGGCGGATCGGAACGTGCGATGAACTCACTCGGGATAATGTACATGTGCGGATACCACGTGGAAAGGAACATCAAGAAGGCCAAACGCCTGTTCCAGAAAGCACTCAGCAGAGGGAATGAGAACGCAAAGATAAACCTGGACCTCCTGAAGGAGTTCGGACCGGACTTCGACTACCGCATCCTGGTCGGATTCTGAGACCGAGGTCAACCTCGGACGATGACCGACCGGAATGACGGCAGGGCCTTCATGTCAACCGGGCCCCGCCGTTTCGGTAGATACCTGAACCTCGGCCTGACTTACACCTTCTTCGGTCCCGAACACAAGGGGAACGCCTGGTTCGACGGTTGCAGAAACGCATCCTCCTTTGAAACAGTGTGAACCGGACCATACCCATGCCACAGGTGACGCCCTGTTCCTCGCACATACGGTTTCTCCCGAGTTTACTTACGATTAATCACGATTTTATAGTAAGTAAACCATCGAACACACCATGCATGTGTTCGGTTACAGAGAGGCTCTGAAGAACGTCCCCCAGGACATCATAGGGCTCGTGAGACAGATCACCAAGGTCTCCTCCCTGGACAGGATCAGACAGAGCAGATACGGTAACGAGTTCGAGACCATCTCCCGCATAGCCATGGCCGCCTCCGTGAAGTACTCCAACGCCATCGAAGGCATCATCACCTCCGACGACCGTATTAACGATCTCGTATACCGCAACGCCGAACCCCTAAACCATGACGAGGAGGAGATCGCCGGATACAGGGACGCATTGGACCTTATACACAGGGAACACTCCATGATGGACTTCGACAGGAAGACGGTCATGAGACTGTTCGCCCTGATGAACCGTCGCAGCGGGAATCCGGAGAAAGGGTTCAAGAAGAGGGACAACGCCATCATCAGCGTGGACCCCGAAGGTAGGAGGCGTATCGTCTTCAGGACCGTCCCCGCATCGGAGACCGAGGAGGCCTTCCTGCAGCTGGAACTCGCCTACATGGACGAGAGATACGAGCACGAACCCCTTCTCCTGATACCGTGCGTGATATTGGACTACCTGTGCATCCATCCGTTCCTCGACGGCAACGGAAGGACGTCCCGTCTGCTCACCGAGCTGATGCTGTACAACGAGGGGATGGACGTCTGCAGGTACGTGTCCCTCGACGAACACATCGCCGCCCGCAGGAGCGGTTACTACGAATCGCTCGGCAGGTCCTCGGAAGGATGGTACGAGAACACCAACGACTACTTCCCGTTCATAAGGTATTTCCTCACGGTCCTTCTGGAATGCTACATCGACCTCGACACCAGGTTCGGGATCGTGGTGGACCGCAGACCGATGAAATCGGACAGGATCGAGAACCTGCTGAGGAACAGCGTGACGCCCATGTCCAAGAGGCAGATAGCCTACGCACTTCCGGACGTGAGCCCCCGTACGATAGAGTCGGTCCTGGGCAGGCTGCAGAAGGAAGGCAAGGTGGAGAAGGTCGGAACGTACAGGGACGCAAGGTACAGCTATGTGCTCTGAAACCCCTTTCCGAGAGGAGAAAACACCTATCCTACCACGTCATAATATTTTTTACATCGGTAAAAACCGTATTCCGGGAAGGATTGCGGCGATACTTCCGCAGACGGCCCCTGCGACGGCCGAGGGAAACGTCCCCGAGACCATGTCAAAACAGGGTTGCTAACAGCCATAATATAATACACTGCGGATACTATTAACCGTGACTGAATTATCTAACGGAAGGAGGAACACGCACATCCCCCTCTCCGTCGGACTTATCAAGAAGACGCTATGCCTCGTCCTCATGGTGGCGGCGGCCCTCGCGGTTTCCGTGGCAGAACCCTCGCAGGCCGACACCGGCGATTTCGCCTACACCCTCGAGGACGGAGTGCTGACGCTCACCGGTACCGGGCCCATGCCCGACTACCATAGGGCGTCCGACAGTCCGTGGTACGGCCTGAAAGGCACGATCACGTCCGTCGTCGTGGACGAAGGGATATCGTCCATAGGCATGAACGCGTTCTATACGTGCGGAGCCCTGAAGTCGGTCTCGCTGCCATCCACTTTGGCAAGCATCGGCGACAAGGCGTTCTACCAATGCTATTCCCTCGAAGACATCGACCTGTCTTCCGTTTCTACCATAGGCAGCTATGCTTTCAACATGTGCAAGTGCCTCGTTTCCATCGATCTCACATCGCTCACAATCCCCGGTTCGTCGGTGTTCTACGGATGCAGCTCCCTGGAGACCGTCACAGTGGACGGATCCCTGTACACCGTGGGCACCGGCATGTTCTACGGATGCACCTCTCTGAAGGGCATCGACATCGAGACCGCCGTGTCCATAGGCAACGGGGCCTTCCAGAACTGTACCTCGATGACATATGTCTCATTGCCTGCGGACCTCGAGGCCATAGAGGACAAGGCGTTCCAGGGATGTTCCTCGCTAGAGGCGGTGACCATACCCGACTCCGTCAGGTCGATAGGTTCCATGGCGTTCTACGGCTGCACCTCCCTCGCATACGTATCGGTCCCCGACTCCGTCACCAACATGGGCGGGGCGGCGTTCACCGGATGCACCTCCTTGAACGGCTTCGACGGGACCTACCAGGTGGTGGACGGTCCCCTGATGATGGACCCCAAGGGAACAGTCATCCTCTCGTGTGCGGCCGGACCCGAGGCGAGGGACATCACCATACCCACCAACGTCTCCTACATAGGCAACGACGCCTTCCGCGACTGCACCAACCTCCGGACCGTGACCATGACCACTGTGAAGATGATCGGCGTGAACGCGTTCTACAACTGCGGTTCGTTGGAGGAAGCATACCTGGTAGGGGTATCCGAAATTCGTCAATATGCATTTTACAACTGTGTATCTCTGAAAAAAGCGACGGTTTCGGACGATCTCACCACCCTGGGCAACCATTCGTTCCAGAACACCCGCCTTGTCACCTTCGACATACCCTCCAAGGTCACTTCTGTGGGCGTATCCGTGTTCGACGGATGCACCTCGCTGGAACACATCGGCATACCCGGAACGGTCAGGACCGTGGAGTCCAACGCCTTCAACATGTGCGTGTCGTTGAAGGAGCTGTACATCCCCGCAGGCGTGACCGTGAAGAGCAACGCGTTCGGCGGACTGACCTTCACCGACTGCGGCGGAAACCCCGTGACGGACATCGTCGGAAAGGAGTTCGTCGGCGACGGCAGGGGACAGATGCACATCCCCGGACACACCCTCGTCCCGGTCCACAAGGACCCGACCTGCACAGAGAAAGGATACGACGGCACCGTGTGCACAGTGTGCGGGGAGACGTTCCTGACGGAGATCCCCGCCCCGGGACACACCTTCACCGACGAAGGAGATTCCCATGCATGTACAGTGTGCGGGTTCACCTGGTCCTTCGATGCCGGGACGGGCACCCTGAAGACCGAAGGGGCGCCCATGGGGGACTTCCCCACCGCATCGTCCGCACCCTGGTACCCCCTGAAGAAGAAGGTCGTCATTGTCGAGGCGTGTTCCGACGTGGGTGCGAACGCCTTCTCCGGGTACCCCGCACTGACGACCATCACCATATCCGACACGGTGACCAAGGTCGCCAGGAAGGCCTTCGCAGGATGCCCCTCGGTCACCGAGATCACCGTTGGAAAGAACGTCTCCGCCTTGGGATACAAGGCGTTCGACGGACTGACGTTCACAGGGCCCGACGGAACCGTCTCCGCGGACGCGAAGAACCTCAGAGGCACCGTGTTCTCGGGGGCCGACCGCATCCTGTGCATGGACACCGCGTACGGCACCAAGGCGAACGTGGACTGGTCCTTCGACACGGAGACCGGTACCCTCACCGTGACCGGGGACGGACGTATGGACAACCTCGCAAACAACGGAAAGTACCCTTGGTTCAGGTACAGGCCCCACATCACCGCGCTCGAGGTGGAGGACGGTGTGACCTCCGTGGGGACCTACGCGTTCAGGAACTACGCGTCGCTGACCTCCGTCGTCCTCGCGGACTCGGTGGCCACCGTGTACAAGTACGCCTTCAGCGGGGACACCGCTCTGGAACACCTGGAGACCGGAAAGGGTCTGAGGACGCTCGGCTACACCGCCTTCGAGAAGATCTTCGCCATGCCCGACGGATCGCGTGCGACGGTCGGAGACGGAATGACCTTCGACATGAAGGACGGAAGGTTGGTGCTGACCGCCGTGAATACCTCGGGCGACGGCCTCACCTGGGCCATGGACCTTCTCACAGGCACACTGACCCTCACCGGTGGCGGGAAGATGGTCTACCGCACCTGCCCGTCGCAGTACTCCTGGTACGCGTACAGGGCGTTCGTGGAGACCCTGAACGTCAGCGACGGTGTCACATGCATCGGACCCTATGCGTTCAAAGGCTACACGCACCTGACGTCGGTGACCTTCTCCGACACAGTGGACACCGTATGCAAATACGCCTTCGACGG
>JAKSHW010000093.1 GCA_024399195.1 archaeon
TTGCAACCTTTACGATCTTCTTCATCTCGGCGATGAGGTTGTTGTTGGTCTGCATTCTTCCTGCAGTGTCGATAAGGACGACGTCTCTCATCTTGGACTTAGCATGTTCGATGGCATCATATGCGACGGAAGCAGGGTCGGCATCCTGTTTGGATTTGACTATCTTTATGTTGAGCTTATCTGCATGGATAGTGAGCTGTTCGATAGCGCCTGCTCTGAACGTATCGCATGCTGCGAGCACGACACTCTTCTCTTCGATCTTCAATCTGTTTGCGATCTTTGCGATGGCAGTGGTCTTACCGGTTCCGTTGATTCCTACGAACATAATGACCGCGGGTTTCTCCTGTTCGGCAAGCCAGGCATCGAAATCGAAAACGTTGATCTGAAGTACATCGTTTACAGCTTCTTTCACTGCGAGTTCGATGACTTCTTCAAGAGAGTATTCTCTTCCGTATTTCTTTCCAGAAAGATTGTTGCGTACACCTACGATAATCTCCTGGACCACGGGGTATGCGACATCGGATTCCAGAAGGACTACCTCGAGTTCATCGAGGATATCATCGAGAGGATCGTCTTTGATCTTTTTGCTCAGTAAAGAATCACTGAGCATATCGGACGATCTTTTCTTGGAACCTTTTACAAGTTTCTCCTTTTTGCCTTTGTGAGTCTCTTTCGTAGGCTTTGCTGCGACAGGAACTTCTTTGGGCTTTTCCACGGGCGCAGGAGTCTCGATGACCTTTTCAGGAACGGGTTCCGGTTTAACCGGTTCGACCACTTCAGGTACTTCGAGGACAACTTTCGCAGGTTCTTCGTGGACAGGGGCAGGCTCTTCGACCTTGGGGACGACTGCGGGCTCCTCCACCGTTTTGGTTTCGGGCTTGGGCTCGTCGTTGTAGACTTTGCTTTCGTCCAGGTCGTTACCTTTCTTGAAAATGCTTTTGAGTTTGGATTTCAGTGAACCGAACATACAACTCACTGGGAAGGTGCTGACTGCTGTCTTCTTGCGTACTCGGCCTGAACCGCTTTTGCAAGCTGTTGGCTGTACTGCTGCACTTCCTGAAGGGCGGCAAGGCTTTTCTGAAGCCCTACATTGATCTCCTCGATGTTCTTCTCGATATGAGCTACGGCATCGTTGAGGTCCTTTTCAACGGAGATCTTGTTGCCGATGTTTATGACGGCGCTCTTCTTTTCGGAAACGGTCACATTGACGAACGAGGAAGCTCCGACAGGGATAAGGATGTCTACTCCGGGTTTCGCTTCAGCTAGGGCCTGCATGGACCTCGTGGCCCTGACACAATCGTCTTTGGTGGACTGAAGCAGTCTCACCTGACGGTTGATATTGTCGAGCTGTTGCTGATAACTCTCGAGGGTCTGCATCGCCTGGCGGAACTCCTCATCGTTCATTTCATGCACCGATCTGGTATTTTACAACGGGGTTGACGACTTTGTCGGCAGGGACTTCCTCGACTTTGTCGATGGTGATCTGCCATCTCTTCATTTTGTGTCTGGATCCGATGGTGGACAGTGCTTTCTCCTTAACAGCGGCCTCATCCTCGGCAGCCATTTCGATAGAGAAGGGCTGCTCTTTCCTGGGGTCCGCGAAAGAACCGGTTACAAGGAATGCTTTCATTGTGATTACCTATTCGCTCCCTATCTATAAAACATAAATAAAGGGTTCGGTCCTTTTCTATAATATATAGGGGTCAGAAGAGCCTTTCCTTGTTCTCCGAAGCCCATCCGAAGTCTGCGTACTTCCTCCCGATGAGGAACGCGGCGGCGTATTCGGGAACCTCGGTCTCCCCTTCCAAGCGATAGTGTTGTCCCAACATGTCCAGGTCCATTTTGCGTTTCACGGTGACCTTCACGGGTTTGTCCGTGTACGTTTCGGGAACAGCGGTCTGGAGAGGGTCGTAGTCTGTGAGCTGGTTACGTGTTATCGGGGTGACGCGTAACCCCGTTTTCCCATGGAGGGACCCTGGTAGACGGATGAGCCTTTTGATGTCGGGAGTTACCGGTTTATCGACCTCGCTTGAAAAGGTGGGTGCCACATATGACATGAGATTTATCAGGAATTCTTGATCGCTGTTTGTCAGGTCAACCATGGTATTGGCACTGAACATTCTGTTCCTACATTTCGCTATACGTTCGGATATTTTGACTAAAGAGGATTGGTTTTGTACAAAGGGGTATTTCTTTTTGAAATCCTTCGGATCGAGTTCTACAAGGTCCTGTACTGCATCTTCCAATGCGGCTCTCATCTTGCGTTTCCATCCTCCCTCCTCCTTGGATGGGATGAGGTGGAATTTGTGAATGTTGGCCCCGCCCATGGACGTGGACGAGATAGCTTTCGCTTGAATTGGAAATACCCAGTCCATATCCATACCTATGCAGGACACGTAATCCACGAGCTCTCTCCTCTCGTTGGTTCCCAACGTGTAGATGTCGTTGGAACGTATGTGTGCGTGGTAACCTCTGCCTCCCGAGAAGCTTATGCCGACCTGTTTCTCATCGAAACCGAGGTCTGAAAGAAGGAAGTCGTCTACGAGAGAGATCATCTCCTTGCGGATCTGCACCATCATCTCGGAATAGGTCATTCTGTCCGCTCCGGCAAGGTGGTCGGCATCGAGATCGAAGATCAGTTCGGCACCCATCCATTTCTTGTCTTCCATGACCATCTGGGACGGATAGCGGTAGTACGATGTGGAGTAGTAGCTGTGGGCGGGGACCCTGGTGCCCATGAAGTACTTGAGGTCCTCGGCGTTCCTGAACGCCATATGCCTCTGCATTGTTTTGCCGAACTGGATAAATCCGAATTCCTTTCTTGTGAATCTGTCCGGCAAGGTCGGGGTGAAGGCACGGTAATACCTTCTGAACATCGTCTGGAGAAAAAGACTGTTGGGGTCCAGTTCGTTGTTCATGAAAGGTCTAGGTCCGTCCATAGGCATTCAGTTACACCATGTTTATTAAACCGTTGGTGGCTCTCATCTCATGGACCCTCTGCCCGTTTACGACAACCATATCCACATGAGCCCTTCGGGGAGGAACGTAGATGCACTTCTGGAATACCAGGCGGCCGGTGGGACGGCCTTGACGCTCGTAACCCTGCCCTATTCCGAAGTGAAGATCCGTGAAGGCTCCGATTTCGCCCGGTCATACGAGATAACCTACGATCTGGGCTCGAAAGCCCGTGAGAGGACCGGTATGGAGATCAACATAGCGGTGGGACCGTATCCCGTTCTTCTGATCCCTCTCGCCGAAGAGTTCGGTCTGGAGAAGGCCGAGGAGATAATGCTCCAAGGTATGGAGGACGCAGGGAAGGCAGTGCAGGAGGGTAAGGCCAAAGCGATCGGTGAGATCGGAAGGCCCCATTTCGACTGTCCGCAGGAGATCGTGGACGCATCGAACAGGATCCTTCAGAGGGGTATGGAGATCGCCAAGGAGAACGATGTGCCAGTGATCATACATTGCGAATCCGGGTCCACCGATACGAACCTCAGTCTGTCCCATATCGCAAGGAAGGCTGGGCTGGACCCTTCGCTTGTGATCAAGCATTCCTCCCCTCCGTTCGTTACCGAGGAGGAGACCTACGGTGTCATGCCGTCGATACCCGCTTCCAAGAGCAACATAAAGGAGGCTTTGAAGAAAGGGTCCGACCGTTTCATGTTGGAGACCGATTACATAGACGATCCTTCCAAGCCTACGGCCATAATGTCTGTGACGACCGTTCCCAACAAGGTCAAATGGATGCTCGCCTCCGGCAATGCCGACGAAGAGTTGATCTACAGGATATGCAAGGACCTCCCCGACCGTTATTTCCATCGTTGAGTTTATGACATCGAATAATATCCAGTACGGTATGAACGCAAAGGTTACCGTACTGTACGACGAGGGTGCCCTCCCCGGTACTAGCTACATTGGTGCCAAAGGGACCTCGGTTCTTATTGAGGTGGACGGACAGAGGACCCTGTTCGGCGCCGGACTAAGGCCCCGTTACCTCACCAACAACATGTATCTCGCCGACGTTTCCGCGGATAGCCTTGACCGTCTCGTCATAGGGCACCGTCATGCCGACCAGTTCAGGGGCATCACGGGCATCCTGTCGGCGAGGGAGACCAAACTCGATGTATACGCCCCTACCGGTTCATGGGGGGAGAAGAAGATACTGGGAAGGGATACTGGCATATGGATCTCCGACAGTTGTCTCGACAGGGTCGAAAGGAGGGATGTCAATGATTGGGTCCAGTTGAGCGAGCATCTGTATGTCACCGCTCCGATACCGTTCAACGACCGTACCGGTGACGAGTGTTTCATGGTGATCGACACCAAGAGGGGACCCATACTCCTGTCGGGATGTTGTCATCCGGGTCTGGACCATGTATGCGATGCCGTCAAAGAGAAGTTCGGAAGGTATCCCGCAACACTTATCGGTGGACTGCATCTCGTCAACAGGAAGGACAAATTGGCGGACCTTTATGCCCAATATCTGCTGGATATCGGTTGTAAGGACCTGTACCTCAACCATTGTACCGATCTTTACGGAATCAACCGCATAAGGATTACAGTGGGGTTGGACGGTGTCCACGATTTCTATGCGGGTGAGAGCAAAGAGTTCGAGTTAGATTAATCGATTACAAAGAAGGGATTCAAATGAGATTGTTATGGCAATTGAGGACCCTGGGGGCATTCGTGTTCCTGACACTGTTCATGGTGTTGTTAGGGTTCGTTATAGGATGGCTTTTCGGATACGGTATAATCGGAATGTCCATCATGTTGGTCATTACGGTGGCCATCGGTTTCTATTCATATTGGTTTTCCAAATCGGCCGCACTCCGTGCCAACGGTGTACACATTGTGACCGAGCAGGAGGAACCTCGTTTATACAATACCGTTAGGAAAGTGGCCGAGAAGGCGGGTCTTCCCATGCCCGAGGTCGGTGTGAGCGAAGTAGCTATGCCTAACGCGTTCGCAACCGGAAGGAACCCCAGCAATGCCGCCGTTGTGGCCACCAGGGGACTTCTCAACCTGTTGAACGATGACGAGCTCGAAGGTGTCATAGGTCACGAGATGTCCCATGTCAAGAACAGGGATATCCTTGTGATGTCCGTGGTGTCCACCATGGTCGCCATCCTTACCTATGGAGCGCGTGTGATCGGTTACAGTATGCTGTTCGGAAGCATGGAGCACCATGGCGGTGACAGAGAAGAGGATGCCAATACGAGGCTCGTGATGCTCGCCATCGGTATCATCATGTTGATCTTCGTTCCCATTGCGGCAATGATGACCCAGTTGGGAATCTCCAGAAGCCGTGAGTATCTTGCGGACGAGACCGGCGCCAGGATAACCGGAAAGCCACTTGCTCTCGCAAGTGCCCTCAGATCCCTTGAGAGAGGTTGTTCCTACGATTACAATACTTACAGCGATACCGCACGCGCCGACATGTGGATCACCAACCCCATAAGGTCTGGAAATTTCAAGAGTCTTTTCAGTACCCACCCTTCCACCGAAGAGAGGATTAGAAGGCTTACCATCATCGCCGAGAAGATGGATGAGGGTTCAGTCCCCGTCTATACCCCCGATGAGGATTCTTCTCGTTCCAAACTTTCCTTCGAATAAGAAAGCACCCCCGCTCCGAACATCCGGGGCGGGTTGCCGGATTTTAAACGACAGGATCGAATAGATCGCAATACTTCCTGCAGTCAATATCGAACAGATTCAGGACTTCAATGGTCGCTTCATCGATGTCCGTGTAATATCTGTCTCCGTAGATTTCGATCATCTGGAGGGAACTTGCGATCTGAAGAGCTTCGTCTATGCTCAGGGAATATTTTGAGGAGTAAATCTTCTCTCCGATCTTTTGTCTGATCGATGCGGATAGGACCCAAAGTAATCTGTTTAGTTCGTGGTACGGTTCGGGAATTCCGTTAAAGGTATCATCGTTCAATATTGTTTCCGATCTGCTGTCCAATAGGTTATTATTACATTTTTCAAGAACCGCTTTTGTAGTGTTCCAGTTCGGGATTGTGGATATGATGTGTGTCAATCCTGTTTCGTTTATCCTTGATCGTATTTCTTTGGAGTTTATTTCGATTTTTATGGCTCAACGCACAAACGAGTGGTAAGGGCCTGGGAACGTCAACCAGTTTTTGAGTGAGGGATGGCGGATCCCGTACTTGTTTATATTTTTGCGATAAGGACCTCGGTGTCCTTGAAGCCCTTCGAGGCGGCCTTGAGGGTCTGTATGCCCGAGTTGGTCCCCTCGGAGACGGCATTGGTCCTGCGGTATTCGAAGTATGCCACAATACCGTCCCTGTGTCTTTCCAGAAGTCTTCCGAACGCCTGTATACGTTCGTTCTCCTGTACGAGGCAGTACCCGCACACCCGGTGGAAAAGCCAGGTCTGAAGCTCCGGATCGCGGAGACAGTAGATGTCATGGAGGGCCTGTTTCACCGAATACGCACGTCCGAGGTCCTCGTATTCGTCCATGATCCCCTGCACACGCCGCCATTCGTCGGGCGGTCCGCCCTTGAGGTCGGACCGGTTCTTCAGGATCTCGTACCTTATCCCCTTCCCCTTCCTTCCCTTGAACCCGGTGGTCCTCCTGATGTCGTCCAACATCGTGCCTGCGGCATGTTCCACATGGAACCTGTCGAACACTATCGTCGCATTGGGGAAATACGTGCGTATCCCGGATATGAACGCGGGGCTCATGTCGCAGCAGACGAGCCCTATACGTTCCGCGGACCCGTTGTGCATCCCTATCCAGTACGCGCATTCGCACAGTGTGGACGAATCCTTCCCGTGGGTGGAGAACATCACGGCCCCGCTCTCGAGGTCTATCGCGTTGGAGATGTAGTCGTGTCCTTTCCTGGACGAGGTCTCGTCGAACCCGATGCACCTGAGCCCGGAGAGTCAAGTTCGCGCATCATAAGGTCGGAATAGGCGACGAGTATCTTCCTGACGGTGTGCTCGTGGACACGGTGTCTGTCCGCCACGTCCTTCAGCGTACCGGTCTGGACGTCCCTGAATATACGTCCCTCCAGACGCAGGGAGAGCCGCGTGAACCTTCCGCCCCAGGGGACGTCCATCTCACGCACCCCGCAGGCCCCGCATTCTATGCGGGGGACCCTGGCGTAGACGATGCATCTCGACGATCCGTGGTCCAGGTCCTGCCACGACCTTCTCCTGAAATCGTACTTCCTCCCTGGCGAACCGCACACGGGACAGGACAGGTCCCCCACGTATTCCACGAAGACCTGGACCTCCAACGGGACGAGGAGGTGCTGTACATCGGTGACCGTCCACCCTCTGGTGAGGCCCAATGTCCTGCGGTACCATTCCCTGTCGGTGTCGTCCATGGTTGGATGGGTAATCGATCATTGGTACATCTTTCTTTCCAGGCCCTTACCACTCGTTTCCGATTTTCCGTTTTACACGGTAATTTGATCTGATTTTTTGACTTGTTTTTCGGT
>JAKSHW010000094.1 GCA_024399195.1 archaeon
AGGCCTGTACCTTCGAGGTGCTGTCCTGGACTTCCTTGTTGCGTACGTTTTCGCTGCGCCTGGCGATCTCCACGACATTGTCCCTGTTGACACGGTAGACCTTGGGAAGATCGGTCGGATGTCTCTCCAACATTATGTCTATGAGGCCGGGGTTGGGGAAATCCATGGATTCCAGATCCTTCCTGTTCCAGTGCTCTATGAGGTCGTACACGCCCTCGATGCCGGTATCGTAGAATTTGGATACCAGCACGGCCACCGCCGTACAGTCTTCGGATATGACCGCCACGTTGCTTCCGTGTACTGCGAACTCTCCTCCGTTGAACGACATGGAAAGTCCTTCTCCTCCTCTGATGAGGTCCATCACCTGATAGTCCGCGGTATCTCCACCGATATAGATGGTACCGTCCACATCCACCAGGGTCTCTTTCCTGATATCCAAGAGGGAGTATGCCTTTTCGTTGGGGCCGACGGAGTCCATGTTCTGCATCATCTGCTGTGCGGAGGTGTTGAGGAAATGTTTTCCGAATACGGTGTCGAAATAGGTTATCAGTTCCATTTCAGGTCTGCTGAGGCGGATGGGTACGTTCAGTTCGTATTTTTCCGTAGGCAGTTCCAATTGACCCATCTCCACACAGAGCCGCCTCAGGTTGTGGCGTTCCTCTCCGGACATGTTTATCTCATCGAGGTCCAGGCTGGAACTCGAAACATCATCCAGAGGGAACCTGAACTTCTCCATCAGGGTACGTGCCGCGGGTTCGTACATACGGCTGTTCACGAACACGGGCATGGTGTTGACGAGATGGTCTATCAGAAGGTCTGATCCTTCACGGCATGTGATATGCGACCTGTAGAAGTTCATCGCCACCTGGTCGGTGACGCCGAAGGCTTTGAGGAACGGGGCCACCATTTTACAGGAATCGTTTATGGACGAGGGGTCGTCACGGTTGAGGATATAGGTGATGACGTTGGCGTACCTGTCCACGAGGTCGTAGAACTTGGCACCGTTGGGGAGCATTGCGGCACAGAGGTCTCTAGTCGCATTTCCAGGGAATATGAGGCCCTGGGCCTCCATCAGTGTCTGGTTGTCGTAACTGAAACCCAGTTCCGCCATAGGATTGACTTCGTCAGCCATCAGATCGCACCGTCCACGGCATCTGACAGGTCGTAGGGGCCGTCGAGCTTCTTCCCATCGCACCAGAGTTTCTTGTCCTTGATGCATACTGTCCCTTCGGAGAACAGACGGATGGTTGCGACGATGAGGGGCAGTTCGCGTTTGGCACCGTCTTCCCTGATCTTCTTGAAAAGGGGTTCGTCCTCGCCCTCTTTTTCCTTGATCTCGTCGAGGGTGGATGTCTTGAGCTTCTCGTACATGGCGTTCCAGAGGTCGTCATAGCCTTCTCCGCGTATGGGGAAACGGCAGTAGGTGAGTGCATCCCCTCTGTCGTGTTCCTTGGTGCAGATGTGCATCATCACTCCCTGGTCCTCGGCGTCTTCGGATATGAGCTGCCAGATGACCTCCTGCCATGTTCCTTTGGGTCCGGTTGGGAGTGCGGGATGGAGGTTGAGCATGTCGTAGAAATCGCAGGTCTCGTCATCCATCCAAAGCATGTACCCTGCAAGGATACCTAATTCCTGTCCGAACGACTGGGTCTTTTCACGGAGCACCTTTCCGTACTCGTTGCACCATTCGACCTCGTCCTTCTTGCGGAGCTCGGGCATGAATTTCTTCCAGGACTCGGTCACAAGGGGGATCCCGTAACCTTCCACCATGTCGAAGAAGATCTTACGTTGCTCTTTCTTGGTGTTGGGTTCTTCGGTATTGTCCCAGTTGCAGAAAACAAAAGGTATTTCGATATCCAAGGTCCCTTTTTTCTTTTCGTCCATGACGGCTTTCAGAAGGTTTCTGGATCCGGGACCTCTTCCGGTGGAGAACCAACCAAGTTTCAACATGGTTCAGTGGATTGGGCGATGGGTTATTAAGGTTGAGCCTACCGTCATCGGTGGTCGATAGGCCATTTGCCGACCTATGCTTCAGACATCGAAGAGGACGGTCACGGAGGGGGTTTCCCTGTCGATCTCCATCATATGGAACGTCACGGCCTTGATCTCCCCGCGGATCCTCATCTTGGACCTGTCCAACGGTTCTCCTTTGGCTTTGCAGGTGATGTGCAGTCCGTCTATGTGTACGTCGAACTCTTTGAGGATTATGTTGTCGTAGTCCTCTATGAAAAGCAGTTCCGAAAGGAAGGAATACAATGCGTCCTCATCGTCCAATCCCGTTACGTCGATCTCCTTCCCGATGACGGGATCCACGGTGGAAAGGTCGACGGTCTCGTTGAACATGCCGCATGCAAGGTTGGAATAGCATTCCTCCAGATTTTTGCCATAGCCCCTTATCATAAGGTCGGCCGTATGGTCGAGGACCTCGTATTTCTGCATGTCCGACGGGATGGTTATCGAGAGAATAAAACTTACTCTCGGTTGAAAATACGAAATTCGTAAATTGAATTCGAAAATAAATAAAATTATTGATAAGATATACGAAATTCGTAACATTTTTTAGGGTTTTATGGAAATGCTTAAAAAAGATACGTCTATGGTCGATTTTATGAGGATTACTATCGTCGGATGTGGAGCTATCGGCTCTAGGTTGGCTAAGGCCGCTGACGAAATGGAGGATGTGAAAAGGATCTATCTGGTGGATGTAAGGAAAGACATCGCCGATAGCCTTGCCAACGAATTGAAGAAGGCAATCGTTGTAGACTCTGTAGAAGACGAACTTTACCACTGCGACCTCGTCATCGAGGCTTCTTCCCAGGCTGCGGCGAGAGACGTCGCCCCCAGGGTCGTTTCCAGAGGAGTGGACATGATGATCATGTCCGTCGGTTCCCTTGTGGACGACGATTACAGGAACATGCTGTTCAAGACCGCCAAAGAACACGAGTCGAAGATCTTCATCCCCACCGGTGCCCTCTGCGGGGTGGACGGACTCAGGAGCGCAAGCATCGATGAGATCGACAGCGTCGTCCTTACCACCACCAAAGGTCCCAAATCCCTTTCCGGAGTGCAGTATCTCATCGACCAGGGCATCGACGTGGACGCTATCAAAGAGAAGACCGTCATCTTCTCAGGTACCGCAAGGGAGGCCGTCAAGATCTTCCCCAAGAACATCAACGTGGCCGCTACCGTATCCCTGCTCGGAATAGGGTTCGACAAGACCAGGGTCGAGATCGTCCTCGATCCCGAGGCCACCAACAACTCCCACGAGCTCAATGTGAGCGGTGCGTTCGGAAAGTTCGTTTCCCACACCTACAACATGCCCGAGCCTGAAAATCCCAAGACCTCCTATCTTGCAGTCCTTTCCGCTATTTCCGCGCTCAAGAGGATCTGCAGGAACGAGTGGTTCGGAATCTGAATCTCATTCCCCCGGGTTCTCCCCGGGGTTTTTTATGCCTTCTCAGACAAAGTGGGAGGCGAAGCTTATCACAGCTACAATGATGAAAACGGCCTCCAGGGAATGTTCCAGTATCCTGTTTTCCAATTTCATCAGACATAGGGGCAACAGCATGAACGCCCACATTAGATGCGTGGGTTCGAACGATGGCTCTATCGCGATATACAATGCCGAAGAGAGTATTGCGACCATGGTCATTTTCAAAAACCTGTCATCGGGTCTTTTCCAAAGGAGACTGATCAACAGGCATATCGCCGATACGGATACGGTCTGAACTGCATTCAGGAATTCGAACGATCCTGCGATGATGTACGGGACGGAAAGGATCAGGCAGGTTCCAAGATAAATGACAAGGTTTCCTGTTACTCTCTCCGACATCAACATCATAGGGATCGCAACGGCCACGAAGTGGGGTTCCGCCATTGTCGCCAGACCCATTACTGCGAAACATACGGGGTAGTTGCGTATTTCGAAGAACCAGAACGCCATTATGACGAACGCAACGGAAATTCCGCCGTATCCGCAGGTAAGGTCGTTTAACAGACATGCGAACACGATCAGCAGTATGACATACGCCCTTCTTTGGGACGATTCGGTCTCACGGCATAGTTTCAACATGAAGTGTCCGCCGAGCATATACCATGCGAAACCGTAGACCGAGAACACGATGCGGTAGGTCTGCAGGTCGGGAGAAATAAGTCTGGGCCCAAGGAAAAGATATTCGACCAACGGTGGAACGGTAGTATCAAGACTTCCCTGTAGCAGTGATTCCGTGATGTTCCAGTATCTCTCAACATCTACGAATCCAAGATAGGTCGAACTTGCCCAGATGGTCGCAAAAAGCAATGGGAACACGCAAAGCATGAACTTCTGAAGGTCATGGTCGGTCGTGATCAGACGGACGTTCTCGTCCACCATGGGTTTTAGGAAGGTCTTGAGGGACATTGTACCTTTATCCGATGGACGTCTGTGAACCGTTCACCCATTATTATCTTTGGTCTTACCGCTCTTCGATACGGGATCGTATCTGTATTCGGACCGAATGAAATAACCTAATACTATCCGCCAGATTCAGTATCATGCTTTCAAGGACCCAGCGTCTTATGGAAAACGCACCCGATATGGATGCTATCATCATTGCAAACGATGGAGAGCCTTTCCTCGACTCTTCGTTCTGGTACATCACCGAACAGGCTTCCGGTTGTTTCGAGAGTTCGTTCGCCATTATCAGAAAAGACGGGTCCATGGACGTCATCGTCAACATACTCGAAGAAGAGACCGCACATTGCGGAAAAGGCGATGTGAAGGTCTACCATAACCGTCAGGAACTTGTGGATTTCTTCCAGCAGGGGCTCAAAGGTTGCGAGACCATAGGTTTCAACACGCATTCCGCATCCTACGCATCTGTAATGGCTGTGAAGAAGTTCCTGGACAGGGATTTCAAGATCGTGGACGCTTCCGACGCATTGGCACACACCTATGCCATCAAGGACGCTAAAGAGATCGAGGCAACCCGCCAGGCCTGTAAGATTTCCTCCCAGGTAGCCAATGAACTTCCCGACTATCTTTCCGAAGGGATCACCGAGAAACAGGTCGCAGCCCGTATGGACGCCCGTATGCGTGAGCTCGGAGGTACTGGGAATGCGTTCGATACCATCGCGGCCTTCGGCCCTAACTCCTCCCAGCCCCACTATATGCCCGGACATTACGCATTGAAGAAAGGCGATGCGGCATTGTTCGATTTCGGTACCAAGTACGATCGTTACTGCTCCGACATGACCCGTACCGTGTTCCTCGGAGAACCCCCTGAGATCCTCAAAAGGGCTTATGAGGTTGTCCTCGAGGCACAGACCGCGGGTATCGAGGAATACCATGCAGGTGCCCTTGCAAACGCCGCAGACCTTGCAGCAAGGAAGATCATCGACGAATCCGAGTTCAAAGGAAAGTTCATCCATTCTTTCGGTCACGGTATTGGAATGGATGTCCACCAGCCCATCCACATCTCCCCCAAGTCCGAACAGGTCTTGGAGGCAGGCAACATCGTTTCTGCAGAACCTGGAATCTATATCCCCGGTGTCGGCGGGATAAGGATCGAGGATACGGTCCTTATCACCGAGAACGGTTGTGAAAGGCTCACATCCTTCCCCCACGAGTTCACCGTTATCTGAAACTTCACAGGCGGACAGGTTCCATTTCCCTGTCTGCCTCCTTTATTGGATTTGCTATCTGTCTGGAAGCTACATGTACATGCGCTTGTCGTATGTTAACAAGTAACACGATTAATATAGAATGATTATGATGTCTTTCCGTTATTCCGGTATCGGAAATTATTGGAGAAATGACAATGTTGACTTTCACCCTTCTTCAGAAAGCAAAGATCGTTGCAGCACCCGGTTGTGTGACCCAGATCGCAGAGGTCCTTCAGGACGGCGGATACAAGAAACCCTTCGTCATCTTCGACCAGGGAGTCAAGATGTGCGGAATCGTCGACAAGGTCACTAAAGTCCTTACCGAGGCAGGCATGGAATATGTCGAGTTCGGAGACGTCCTTCCCGACCCCCCTTGCACCGTCGTTGAGAACGCAGCTAAACTCTGCAAAGACAGTGGATGCGACTGTGTTCTTGCAATCGGTGGAGGAAGTTCCATCGACACCGGTAAGGGAGTTTCTGTAATGAGGTTCAACGAGGGAACCATCCTCGACTTCGCCAAACCCGGAGCAGAGATGAACTACTGCCCTGGACTTATCGCCATTCCCACCACCGCAGGAACCGGTGCCGAACTCTCCAACGGTATCATCATCACCGACCCCGTTGCAAACGTCAAGGTCCCCATCGTCGGTGACAAGGCTATGGCACAGTACGTTCTCCTTGATGCAGAGCTTACCGTAGGAATGCCTGCAGGACTCACCCTTGCAACCGGTCTCGATGTGTTCTCCCACGCAATGGAGGCATACACCAC
This sequence comes from archaeon, assembly GCA_024399195.1. Lineage (GTDB taxonomy): Archaea > Thermoplasmatota > Thermoplasmata > Methanomassiliicoccales > Methanomethylophilaceae > Methanomethylophilus. Next base: position 6,413 of record JAKSHW010000094.1, read on the forward strand.
TATCCTTTCCGGACCCATGACCGACATCGTCTGTGAGAAGCTCATGGCAGATGTCGTCGAGTTCCTCCCCAGGGCCGTTGCAAACGGTAAGGACATCGAGGCAAGGCAGAGAATGCTTCTTTGTGCCTCCATGGGCGGTTGGATGCTCGCACACTGCTGCGCCCACGTAGGCCACTCCCTTGCACACACAATCGGAGCAAAGTTCCACATTCCTCACGGTGCAGCATGCGCATACGCAGCACCCGCAACCATCAGGTTCATCGCACCTGCAGTTCCTGAGAAGATGAAGAAGGTCGGACAGATCCTCGGAGTCGCTTTCGATGGAACCGAGACCCCTGAGCAGATCGGTGCAAAGGTCTCCGCAAGATATGTCGAGTTCAGGGATGCTATGAACCTCAAGCCCCTCACCGACTACGAGATCACCAAAGAAGCGGCCGTCGCCCTTGCCAAGGATGTATCTGTCGAGTGCTTCGCTCCCCTCACTCCCAGGAAGGTCACCGAGGAAGCCGCTGCACAGATGCTTGCCGAGCTTTTCGAGTGAATATCCTTTAGCGGGAGAAATCCCGCTTCAAACCGGTTCCTTGTAATTTTGGGGAATCGGTTTTACAATTGCATTGCCGATCAACCGCAATGAGACTATTTTCCTTCTGTCTTTGATTTTCTTTAGTGGCATGGTTATTATGGTTGGTACAAATTGTAGATTTCTGCAAAAAGTACCTGGTATAAATTGTAAATATCTACAAATAGTACCACAGGCATTTTAATCCGTGCTCAAAAGAAAGATATATGATTTCCTTCTGGAGTGGAAATCGCGTAAGCATAAATGCTTGGTAATCAGCGGACAAAGACAGGTTGGAAAAACCTTCATCGTAGAAGCTTTTGCAAAGGCAGAGTACAAGCACTGTCTTACGATCAATTTCCACGATTCCCCACAGATGGAATCCATCTTCAGCGGAGATATAACCGCTTCCGAGATCCTTCGCAGATTGAGTCTGCATTTCGGTTCGGATTC
>JAKSHW010000095.1 GCA_024399195.1 archaeon
AACGTATCCTCGGAGGTCAAGGACTGTTGTTTTTATATCGGGTTCAAATTCAATGGAACGCACGGAGGTATGAATAATACCGGATTTCGAATTCAGTGACAGATACGTGGTCTTCTACAGCCCCTCCAAAGGGACCCTGGCTATGACGAATCCCCTGTCCATCAGACTTTTTTTCGAATTGAACGATGAGGATATGTCCGTAGGGGAACTGTCCAAAAAACTGGATGTGCCGATGACCTCTGTGCAGAACAGCATCAACAGGATGTACGCCAACGATATCCTGGTGAAATACAACGACCCAGAAGACAGCCGCCGTACGGTGTACAGGGTGAACATGATCCCCATGTTCATGGATTCGAACGGATACGATACCGACCAATGCCACCTCAACGATTGCATAAGGGACCTTCTGACATACCCCAAGGACCTCATGAAGAACGTCCTGAACATATTCCTCAAGATCATGTCGGACAACGGGATCAACCTTTGGCCCATGTTGATGAACGTGGGCGTTTTCCTCGAGACCGCTCCCAGATCCACCCTCAATCTCTCGAACGAGAGCGAACGGAACAAACTGAGAAGATACCGTACGCACCACGTACCCAACGTAGAATTCGACATCTCCTTCGATGGCGACCTCACCGTGACGGTCGGATCGGACAAGTTCAGAAGGAGCGACATAGTGTTCATGAACATCGGGATGGGATTGCTCATCAAACGGATGTCCAGGTACACGAACAACTTCTATTCGCCGATGATCAGGACCGAACACGATGCAGGGGGCAGACCTGTCAGATTCGTGTCCCGGATCCATAGCAGGAAGACCGATGACGTGTCGATAATGGACAAATACGCCATACTCAGCACTCCCGAGACCAACCAGGACGTGTTCGACATATACCGCATCGGAAACAGGTCCTTCCTCATCAAGAACAGACTCATGATAGAGATCCTCGACAGTTTGCATGAATCCGAAATGGATGTACTGGGTCTTGAGGACAGGACGGGAAAACAAAAGATATCCATATATTCGGCGCTCAGCAAACTGGAGGGTATAGGTGCGGTACGTGCATGCAATCCAGACTCCAAACGCAACAAGGTCTACCGCATCGACTGCGAAAGGATGTTCAGGTCCCGGAGCACCCCTCTGGAACATATGGAACGTGATCTGACGGGGTTCGGAAACCCTGACATCGACACAGAGGACCTGTGCCTGATCATCTATTCCTGCGTGGAGATAATCCTGGAGAAGATGGGTATATCCATGACCGACATGATGGTCATGTCGTTCAAACCGTTGAAAGACCTCCTGCAGGCCGAGTTCGGAAAAAAACCTTACGAGGAGATACTGAACATCCTGAACTACAAGGACATAACTAAAGTCGTGGTCGAGAACAAAAAAAGAAAGCTCATACCCATAAACAGCAACAGGGAAAACAGGTATCTGAACAACCTGTTCGACTACCTTCTTGAAGATGTCCTCAATTCCTGAACATAAGAGTTCCGGAAGAGGTCATGGATGTAAAAGTAAGGGGGATCTCTCCCCCTATGGTTTTCAAAGGATTCCTTTCTTGTAGGCGTACTCTGCGTTGAGCATGGAACCTCCTGCACCGCCCCTGAGGGTGTTGTGAGAGAGGACCCACATCTTGTAGTAGCCGTTGGACTGCCTTATCCTTCCGACGGAGGAGGCCATTCCCCTTGCACGTGCGGGGGAGCCTGCGTACACATCGTAGATCGCCTGGGGCCTGTTCTGCTCGGTCATGACGATGATGGGCTGCTCGGGGGCGGAGGGAAGTCCGAGTTTCTGAGGCTCTGCACGGAAATCGGCAAGGCATTTGGCAAGCTCTTCGAGAGAAGGCTGCTCCTCGAGGTCGAGGACGAGGGACTCGGTGTGTCCGTCGATGACGGGAACACGTGCGCAGTTGGCCATTACTTTGAAGTCCGCGAACTGGAACTCGCCGTTTCCATAGGTTCCGAGCATTTTGCAGAGCTCGGTCTCCATCTTCTCCTCCTCGTGGCTGATGAAGGGGATGACGTTTCCCATGATATCGAGGGAGGGGACACCGGGGTAGCCTGCTCCGGAGATCGCCTGATAGGTGGAGACGAACACCTGCTTGAGGCCGTATGCGTCCTGCATAGCCTTCAGAGGTACGACGATACCGGTGGAGGAGCAGTTGGCGTTGGTGACGATGTATCCGCCGTTTGCATAGGTGTCCTGATCTTTGATGGAATCGAACTGACCGACGTTTACCTCGGGGACGATGATGGGGACGTGTTTGTCCATCCTGTGGGACCCTGCATTGGTGAAGACCGCGACACCTTTCTGTGCGAGTTCGGTCTCGGTAGGTCCTGCAAGGTCGGAAGGGATTCCGGAGAATGCGATCCTGCATGCCTTGGAGATGTGGTCGACATCCATCTTGGAGATCTTCATGTCGAGGGTCTCCTGTTTGTATGCGTAATCACGTACTTTGAGGGTGTCACCGAATTTCTTACCCTCGGACCTCTCGGAAGCATAAAGTCCCTCGATCTCGAAGTAAGGGTGGTCCTCAAGCATCTCGACGAACCTCTGACCGATCATTCCGGTCGCACCGAGAACTGCAACGCTGATTTTGCCGCTCATGATTTCTACCTCTGATAATAAAAATATGGACCAAGGCCTATGTCAGACCTGTTGATTTATTCACCGTTGTATATCTTCATCTGACGTTCCCTGGAGATATCCAGGATCAGACGTGCGATCTGCTCGGACTCGTCTTTACTGAGACTGACCTCCTTGCAGAGTTTCCTGTAACGGTCGAGGATCATCTTCTCAACATCCTCGTCCCATACGGTCTGACCAGAGCGCTTTTTAGCCTTTGCAAGCTCATCAGAAATATCCATACGGGTTGCAAGAAGATCGATGATCTGTATATCGATCTCTTCGATTTCCTCACGAAGTTCTTTTGCTGAAATGACCTGATCCATCTGAATCACGGGCAGTATATGATTCAGTATAGAAATATATCCGTAGGATGCCAGTACTTAAAATGTGTTAATACCGATGTATACCGTTCTATGTGGAACACAGGTCACCCTGTACATAATAGGAGAAGGGGTATCACATACGGTCAGAAAAACAGAACGATAGCTATAGAGGAATATTCTATGGGACCGGGAACATCGTGCATATACGAGGTCCGTTGCCGATGGAACAGGGGCCGGAGGGCTGTGGAAACGACATCGTACGAGACCGATAAACAGGCAATATACGAAATACAGTGTACAGATGTGTAGCACTGTTTTCCACAGATTTTCCAAAAACTACCACATGGATATATCTTATTTACCGATTAAGTCAGTATAGTCATAATTATCATTAATTATTTATAAAATCAAATAAAAATCAATATTTATATGAAATAGTAATATATGAATAATTAATTTTTGATAAATAATTATATAATTAAGTGAAAAGTTAACAGTGTATGGAACGTATTAGCCATTTCTTCAGCCGGTTCCCGTCTCAAGAATTGGTTGCTAGACTCATGCTGGAACGTGGAATCAGCGTCAGGGATGGGAAAGCATACTGCATGGACATCGAACAGTCCGACACCGCCATCGCAAGGGCGGCGGACGTCGACAGAAGGGTCGTCCGCTCTACCATCAAAAGGATCTGCGAGACCCCCGAACTGTACGCGCTCTACTCCAAGCTCAAATGCATGCTCCTCCTTTCCGACAGTGCTTCGGAAATCGGATGCTCCGCGTTCGAGGTCGTCCCCATAGATGCAAGGGTTCCCGGAATCATGGCGAACATCGCCAAGACCCTCTCCGATGCAGGAATCAACATCAGGCAGGCGATCGTCTGCGATCCCGCGAACAGCATTTCCTCACATCTCATCATCGTGGCCGAAGGAGAGCTCCCCGGTCAGGTGCTTACAGCCGTGAAGAACTGCAAAGGTGTGGCTAGCATCATTCTTCTCTGAATCGAAAAAAACCCCTTCCAAACCCTATTCCCCTTTTGATAGTCGGTCCGAACGAGGTCGCCTGCCTTCGCCCCATGCGAAGAGCCTTAAATGTTCTGTACATACGAAACGGCATTACCATGACATCAAGATGCGCAAAACTCGAACGCAGCACGCGTGAGACCCAGATCTCCGTCGACGTGGACATCGACGGCGAAGGGAAATTCGACGTCACCTGCGATATCCAGTTCCTCAAACACATGGCCGAGACGTTTGCCAGGTACGCAAACTTCAACCTCAGGCTCAGCGCCCAGGGAGACAATGACCACCATATCATCGAAGATACCGCCATAGCCCTCGGAAACGCTGTGAAACAGGCTATAGGGGACGCACCTGTGGAGAGGACCGCCTCCTGCATACTCCCCATGGACGATGCATTGGTCATGGTCGCATTGGACCTCGTCGACCGTCCCTACTGCGATGCCGACTGCCCCGACCCCATCTACGAACACTTCTTCAGAAGTTTCGCAATGTCCGCGGGCATCACCCTGCACATCGTCCAGATACGCGGATTCGACGAACACCACCTGATAGAAGCCTCTTTCAAGGCCATGGGAAAGGCCCTGTACGCCGCCACCAGACCCAGGGACAGGCTCCTCAGTACCAAAGACGCAGTTAAGACGGTGTGAACGATGCTCGCGAAAAGAATCATACCCTGCCTCGATGTCAAGAACGGAAAGGTCGTAAAAGGAACCAGTTTCGTGAACCTCAGGGATATCGGTCACCCCCCTTCGCTCGCCGAGAGATACAGTCTCGAAGGTGCGGACGAGATCACCTTCCTGGACATCGCCGCATCACAGGAATCCAGAGGGACCACTCTGGGACTTGTGAAAGAGACCGCCGAGAGGGTGTTCGTCCCTCTGACCGTGGGTGGAGGTATCCGTACCGTGGACGACGTCCACGACGCCCTCCTCGCAGGAGCGGACAAGGTCTCCATGAACTCCGCCGCAGTGAAGAACCCCGACCTCATATCCGAATCCGCCGAAAGGTTCGGAAGGCAGTGCGTCGTCGTCGCCATCGACGCCAAACGCACCTCCAACGGTTGGGAGGTCTTCGTCAAAGGCGGTACCGAGCCCACCGGGATCGATGCTCTCAAATGGGCCGCCGAGGCCGAGGAGAGAGGTGCCGGGGAGATCCTCCTCACCTCCATCGATGCGGACGGTACCAAGGACGGATACGACATCCCCCTGACCAAGGCCATCGTGGAGGCCACCTCCGTACCCGTAGTGGCTTCCGGAGGGTGCGGAAACGTAGAACACATCTTCGAGGTCTTCGACAAGACCGACTGTTCCGCTGCGCTTGCGGCATCAATCTTCCATTACAACGAATACACCGTAGCACAGGTGCACGACTACCTCAGAGAAAGGGGGATCGAAGTAAGATGACAGACATTCCTACACTGAAATACGATGAAAAGGGCCTTATCCCCGTCATCGTCCAGGATTACAGGACCAACGAGGTCCTCATGATGGCCTATTCCAACGAGGAGGCCGTCAGACTGATGTACGAGACCGGATACACCCACTTCTGGAGCCGCAGCAGACAGAAGATGTGGAAGAAAGGCGAGGAATCGGGACATGTTCAGAAGATCAAGTCCATCCAGGCCGACTGTGACGACGACACCCTTCTCGTAAGGGTCGATCAGGCAGGCGGCATCGCATGCCACACCGGGAACCCCTCCTGCTTCCACAAGCTCGTCTACGGGGACACCGACGACACCGCCGCCATCATCCCTGAACTCATCCGCACCATCAAGGACCGCAAGGAGAACCCCTCCGACGAGAGCTACACCTGTAAACTCTTCAAGAACGAGACCAAGATGTGCAAGAAGATCGTCGAGGAGGCCGCAGAGGTCGTCCTCGCCATCAAGGACAGGGAAGACGACCCCGACCAGGAAGAGCTCGCGGGAGAGGTCGCAGACCTCCTTTACCACACCCTCGTGGCATTGGTCAAGGAAGACCTCGACCTCGGAAAGGTATACAGCGCATTGAGCGAGAGGCATTGAAATGAGAGCAGACCTGCACACACATTCCATCTACAGCGACGGAGAGCTCATCCCCGCCGAACTCGTCAGAAGGGCCATGGTCCTCGACCATGACGTCATCGCCATCACCGACCACGTCGACATGAGCAACGTCGAATGGGTCGTCAAGAACGTCGTCAAGGCCGTAGAGCTCAGCGAGGACTATATCAAGGTCATCCCCGGAGTGGAGATCACCCACGTACCTCCGAGAAAGATCGCAGAGGTCGCCAAGATGGCAAGGAAGTTCGGAGCCAAATGGATCGTCGTCCACGGAGAGACCGTCACCGAACCCGTGGCCCCCGGAACCAACAGGGCATCCGTGGAGAACCCCGACATCGACGTCCTCGCCCACCCCGGTTTCATAACCCTCGAGGAGGCGCAGATCGCAAAGGACAACGACGTCATCCTGGAGATCACCGGAAGGATGGGACACAACATCACCAACGGACACGTCTACAAGATGGCCCACGAGGTCGGTGCCAAGATGGTCATTGATTCGGACACCCACGCACCCGAGAACCTGATGGATGAGAAGGCGGCCCTCACCGTCGCCCTCGGAGCAGGTCTCACTCCCGAAGAGGCCGAGAAAGCCCTTCATGTGACCCCTTACGAGGCCACCAAAAACCTTTGAACACAGGTGCCCGGGACCGCCCGGGCCTGTGTCGTTCTTTTATCGGTTCACAACGCTTCGCGGTAGATGTCCGCTATCTCTCCCCTGTCGAAGACCTTGGGGTTCGTATCGATACGGGCCTTCGATACCTTGAGGCAGTTATCCGTCAACCATTCCACATCGTCCCCGGTGAAACCTTCGTCGGAAAGGTACACGTCGAGGTCTATCCTCGAAAGGAGCCTGCGGAGTGCGTCACCGCAGTCCGATGCGTCGTTGCCTCCGAAAAGCCTGGAGATGAACGCGAACCTCTCGGGACAGCCTTCGTAGGAATGGTCGTATATGACGGGGGTCAATGCGGCGAGACCGCGTCCGTGTGCGATGTTCCTGAGTCCGCTGAGGGGATGTTCCATACCATGGGGGGCTATGAGTCCGGACACATAGAACGCCGCACCGGCCATGGACGATGCCAATGTGACCGCATCCACCGCCTCTTCGTCATGGATGTCGTCGTTCGCACGGACCATGTAATCCGCAAGATACTTCATCGCACCCAATACGATAGGTTCTGTGAAAGGATTGGAACCGGGACTGAGGAACGATTCCATGGCATGGCACAATGCAT
>JAKSHW010000096.1 GCA_024399195.1 archaeon
CAAGACATTCGACGGTGACGACACAGGTAGCACGTTGACCGCTGAGACTGTCCGTCACGGTTATCGTGGCAATACCGGGGGATAAGGCTGTGAGCACACCGCCATCGACCTTGACCACTGCCGGTCTGTCCGATTTCCATGAAAGGTCCACGGGGGTGGACTGGGGGGTATGGGTCACCTCCAATATTGCAGTGGAGCCTATATCGGGCAACAGGACGGTAGGTTTGTCGATATGGATCCTTACGGCAGGTTCGTTGACGGATATGGTGCAGGATGCGGTATATCCTCCATCGACGGTCTTTACTGTGACAGTGGCAATACCTAACGACAGTCCTGTGATGAGTCCGTTCCTTACAGACAGAATCTCTTTATTGTCGACGGACCAGGTCACTTTTTTGTTGCTGGTGTCTTCAGGATATACGAATGCGATCAACTGCAAGGAGTTGTCTAATTCGATGGATTCGGGGGCATTGCGGATGGTGACCCCTTCGGCATGCTGTATCGTCTTGATGGTACACGTCGCCGTATATCCGTTGTAATTGGTTGTTACCGTGACGGTGGTCTCACCAGGGGAAAGTGCGGTGATTTTTCCGTCCTCCACGAAGGCGATTTTCTTGTTTGAAACGCTCCAGGTCACCGATTTGTCTTTTGCGTTTTCAGGAAGTACGGTTGCATGGAGGACGAATGTGTCCCCCACGTCCATCGTGACCTCGGTATGGTCGAGTTCTACCGATGCCACAGGGATTATGACCGTGACGGTACACGTCGCGGTCATTCCGTTGTCTTTACTGGTGGCCGTGATTGTGGCCGTTCCTTCGGATATTCCTTTGATGGTGCCGTTACTGACGGAGACGATGGATCTGTTGGAAGATGACCACACTACGCTTTTATCGACGACATCTGACGGGAGCACTGTGACCTTCAGTTTGTACGATGCACCGCGTTCTAGCTCCAGATCGTCCACGTTCAGTCTGATCTCGTCAACGTGGGAATGCACCGTCACGATACAGGATTCCGTTATGCTTCCGTTGACGGTGACGTGTACGGCGGTCGTTCCCGATGATAGGGCGGTCACCTTCCCGTTCTCGTCCACGGAGGCCACCGCGGGGTTGTCGGACGTCCATTCGACTATCCTGTAACCGGGGGTTCCGCCTTTGATCTCGGGGAGCACCTTCACGGCAAGAGTGTATTCGTCACCTACCGAAAGGTCGAGGGAGGTCGGGTCCAAGGTGACCTTTTCGATGGGTTTGGACACCACCACTGTGCATGTCGCGACGATTCCGTTGGAAGTGGTGGCGGTTATGGTCGTTATACCTTCCCTGTTCTTCGAACTGACCTTACCGGTATTGTCCACGTTGGCTATGGCGGGGTCGCTCGACTCCCATCTGATGGACTTGTCGGTGGCGTTTTCCGGATGGAAGTGCACCTTCAACTGCCCGGTGGTGTTGGTTTTGGTGCTGATGGGTTGCAATGAAAGTACGGAACAGTTGAGTTCGATGGAGATCACCTCTGCGGTGACCTTGACCTTGCACGAATCGCTGAACCCGTTGGAGGTCTTCACTGTGACGATGGCCTCACCGATTCCCACGGCCTCCAATCCTTCCTCTGTCACCGATATCACCGAGGGGTTGCTGGATGACCATGTGATCCCCACGCCGTATGCGTTTACAGGGGTGAGTTCGTATTTCAGTTCTACAGGTTCACCGAGACCTACGGTGGTCATCGGTGAAACGAACGAGATCTTCTTGGGAAGGGTGACGACGTCTATCGTCACGGTGTTGAACGGTCCCCTTTCGGAGGTGGCTGTAACTGTTACTGTACCTTCCCTCAGGGCGGTGATCCTTCCGTTGGCATCGATGTTGAGGATGTTTGTGTTGCTGGAAGTCCACCAGACGTTCTGCACGGTGGCGTTTTCGGGAAGAACCAGGGCATGCAGGGTCTGGTTTATCGCACCTATGCTTACGGTTCCAGGGGAATCGAGGATCTGAACCGATTCCACGGGAACCTCTACCATTATCGTGCATGTCGCGCTTCTTCCGTTGACCGTGGTGGCTTTTATGACGGTCTCCCCAAGGCCTACGAGGTGTAGTTTTCCGTTGTTGTCAATGGTAGCGACGGCCGTGTTGCTGGAGGTCCATCTGAGACTTTTATCCGTGGTGTATTGGGGGAGGATGATCGCTTCCAACATGTACGCGTCAGGAGTGTTCAGGTCCATGTAGAGGCATTTTTCCTCATCCCCTATGATAGTGACCGATTTTGCATAGACCGTGACCTCGTTCATTTTCATGTCCTTGGTGTATTTCGAGAGGTCCTCGGCCGAGAAGATCTCATGGTAGTCATTGCTCGAAATGTAGATGTTAGCCTTTTTCTCCACTATCTTCTTGATAGCATCGTATTTCAGGGTGATGACCCCGTAACAATCCAGGAAGACCCTTATGAGGTATTGTTTTTCAGAAGAGGTTATAAGACCCAGTCCCGTGGAAATGTCTTTCAGGGCTATGACATTTCCATCGATATCGTTCTCCCAAGGAAGATAGGTGTATTCGATTCCCTTCTCGTATAACGTCCAATTTCCGATGAAGGTCTGACCCGAAGTGTATTTCCCGTTGTTCTGTACGTAATCTTTCAGAACGAACTGTTTTCCGGATTTTTCGAATTTGTAGGTGCATCCCATTTCAAGTGAGAACAGGTATCCGTCCTTGGAGACCAGTTGGGCCGACATGCTCCTGGTGGTGAGGTTGTTGGTGGTCTTCGTGATCCCGTATTTGCCGCTTTTATGGTCGCAACCGAATTCCACGGTCCTGACCCCTACTTCAGACTCCTCCTCGACGATGATGGTGGCTTTTTCATCGTTTCCTTCGATTATGCCTGCGAACGATGAACCGGTGGAGATCACGAGCGTTCCGTTCACAATGAGCGATCCGGACGTCCTGAACCCGTATTTTTTCAGAAGCGCGGTCAAGGGGTAGTATTTCTCTTCGAATTCCCTGTCGTTCAGTCCCGAGAAAAGGACAAGCTCCTTATGGATATCCAATTCTGCATTTTCACCCACGGTGATGCATGCTCCGGGAAGTATGCGGTAATGGGCGTTTATGGAATAGATTCCGTCGTCAAGGAAATACTCGAAGTTATAGGGTATGGAGAAGTAATTGTCATTGAGATCGATGTAGTTGTCCATGACGTTCAGGGAGATGGTTCCGAATTTCGCACCTCCGACGATGGATATGGTCATTTTTCCGATATCTTTCCAAATATTGCTGGTCCAGGTATCTTCCAGGTATTTCGTATCGTCATAGGTGAAGGTCGCGTAGGCCTTGGGTTCCAGTGAGAACATGGCATCATAGGTGTTTATGATGTTCACGTTACATTCCTGGTATTTGTCCTTGGCATACAGGGCGGCGTATCCGTAGAACGATGCTCCGCTGTCCACTCTCAAGGTACATTGGATATTGATGAACGCATACCTGTTGAACGCAGCCTGGTTTTTCTCATACAGGTTCACCATGTTGTCTCCGCCGATGTAATCGAGGATGACGAGAGGTTCGTATACGGAGGAGTTGGGGTTGGCAACCACTTTTCCATGACCTTTTATGAATCCGTAACAGTGAAGTTCACCACCGGATTTCAATATCAGATTTCCACCGAGGATCATCTGGGAATAACTGCCTGATGTGTGGCCCTGGTAGTCGAAGTAGGCAGGTCTGCCTGTGACGCCTCCGATTATGAACGAACCTTCCACGGTGACAGTGACCCTGTCTCTGATGACCAGTTCGATGTATTTGTCTCCGGAGATTTTGGCGGAGGTCTTGTTCTCAGACTCCCCTAGGCTATGGCCTGTACGGTCACTGTCGGAATAGGGGAGAATCAGGGTCACACCCGCTTTGATCCTAAGGTCGTTGCTGATGTAGTACGATTCACCTGCTTTGCCGGTGATTAGGACCGTATCTCCTTTATCGGCGTGATTCAGGGCATCCGTCAGTGTCGTATACACTGTTTTGCCGATCGTTGCCCCCGGTTCGGCATATACGGTATCGGCGGCATCACTTTGGTCTGACACTAAAGGCATCACGGCCAGAATGGTTATTATCGTCGCCAATACCATGAGGCTTGGACGTTTCATGCACTAATATCTGGGTATTCTTGATAATGGTTGTTGTTTATCCACATGTCAATTATTGACATATGTCATGTAATTCAGTTTGGACCTGGGAAATGTGGATGTAACTGTGGTTTGAAAACATATGGTGAATCTTTGGTCAGTATGGGAATTTGCAGGCACATGTAGGCTTTCCTGCCACTTGACATTTATGCGGTAGTTAAAACCATTTTACCGATACTGGCTCATTTGAATTCTATGGTAATCTATTCCTTCTTGGGCTAGGGAAAGCACAGCCGTTTCCGTAGATCCTTTGAAAAATCGTCTTCGGAGGTTCTTGGACCGGGGATTGCAATGAAAAATTCACAGGGGCCTTGCATCGCTGATTTCCGTTGATTTTTCCATACTGGAACATGCACTTTTTAGTAAAATTCCATTAGTTAATCTGCTATCATTTTCAGATTATTTTTATTTTTTGAAAAATATTTTTAAAAAATTGAAGGCCTTATTTTGCGTGCGCGCGTCTGTATTATTATATAACATGGCTCAATGTATCTGCATTCGAATTATTCGAGGACGGATTAAATGAGAACCAACGTGAAAATGGTCATTGGGCTCTTTGCAGTACTGATGATCGCTTCTAGTTTTGCTGTTACCATCAGTTCTGGTGACAGTGCCGCCGAGACCGGTGACGGCAGTGTGTTTGCCGCCGATGTCCGTGATCTCTGCGATTCCGTGTTCGGAGAGGGAAAGATAGGCATCGACGTCAATTCCGACGTAGTGACTATCCATGTCAACCCTTCCGACATTACCACTGTAGCTGCTGACGATGATGTCAAGAAGGCCATCAAGGCCCTTGTTCACGATTACAAGTACATCTACGTGAACGGAGACTCCATCGTCAATAACTCCAAGCCTGACATGGCACTTCTCCTGCCTCTTCAGATCGCCTCCGCAGAGACCTTCAAGTCCTGCGAACTGACCCTTGGGGACAACGAGATCATCACCTACGACGTAAAGACGACCAAGTCCGTGTCTGTGGACGAATCCATCACCGAGTCGTTCACCCTCAGGATGGTCGTGGAATTCACCGATCCCGCACTCCTTGTCGGTGTCCAGGCAGTTCAGTCCAACCTTATCGTGTCTTCCGACCCTGTCGTCATGGGCTTCGATCTCAGCGGAACGAATCTTCAGGATATCGTTCCTCTTGAGTCCTACGACTCAATGAACGTCCTTAACTACGTCATGGCCGTGTTTTCCGATTACGAGAACCTCGACCTCGGAAACATGCAGCCCGTATTCGACTACTCCATGGGTATTCTGAAAAACTCGCACATCGACCCTGTTGCGGCCGCCCAGGCAGCCATCAAGAACTTCGCCAACAGGGCGACAACCGTGATCGACAACGGTTCCGAGAAGTACTACTTCGCTGTGAACGATGACGGATCCATCGTCACCGATGTTCCCGAGGGTTATGTTTGTGGATGGAACGTACCCGTCTCCGTATTTACCGAAGGTCAGATCGTTGCCCCTGCCATCACACTTTACGCAGGCAATGCGATCATCGAGGCGAATGCAGAGGTCATCCTGCCTACCGACTCATCCGTGACCATCCTCGGTGCAACCGTTTCCGAGGACGAGCTCATGGTCGGGATGTCTGCAACCGTTTCCGTAGATGTAGACAACCCCTGCTCCATCCCCTACTCCCTTGTGTTCACCACCAGTGACGAATCCGTCGCCATGGTCGATCCTCTGAGCGGTGACATCCTTGCGGTCGGACCCGGTGTGGCCACCATCGGTGTGACCATTCCTGGAAACAACACCGTATTCGTGGACGTCTCCGTCATTGTATCCGTCGAAGGCGTCACTCTCGACGTAGATCACATCCTGATGGATGTCGGTGACAGTTACGTCCTCGTTGCTACCGTGATCCCCGCACAGGCTTCCGACAAGAACCTTCTGTGGGTATCCGACAACACCGAGGTGGCCATCGTAAGCGAGAGCGGCGTCGTTACCGCAGTAGGTGGAGGGTCCACCGTGATCACCGTGATCACCGAAGACGGAGGATTCACCGCGACCTGCACCGTGGACGTCATCGTCCATGTGACCGACATATCGCTCGACAAGGATTTCGTACAGCTTTCCATCGGAGAGACCGTTACTCTCGTTCCCGTAATCCTCCCTGAGGATGCTACCGACAAATCCGTGATGTGGGAATCCGATGACGTATCTATCGCCATTGTAGACGAATCCGGAAACATCACCGCCGTTTCCGCCGGTATCACCTACATTTACGCCACTACCGTTGACGGTAGCTGTTCTACCTATTGTGAAGTAGAGGTCGTTCCCCTCTATCATTACGAAGTGCGTTATCAGGACATCAACGGTATGGCGATCGCGGATGCCGTTTCCGGATCCGCCGCCTACGGCGAGACCGTATTCGGAGAACTTATCGACATCCCCGGATATGAGACCCCTGCCGAACCCAAATCCATCGTCATTTCCGATGATGTTTCGAAGAACGTGATCGTATACACCTACTCCTACGTTCCCACCCCCGTCTCCGGTGTCGAGTTGAACAAGGCCGAGATGAAGCTGGACGTCGGAAAGAAATCCACCCTTGTGGCTACGGTGCTTCCCACCTATGCAGCTAACAAGAACGTCATCTGGTCTTCCAGCGATGATTCCATCGTGACCGTAGACCAGTTCGGTTCCGTCGTAGCCATCGCAGAAGGTGTGGCCACTGTCACCGTTACCACCGTCGATGGCGGATTCACCGCAACCTGTGAGGTTACCGTCCCCGTCCATGTCAAAGGAGTTTCCCTTGACATGACCTCAGCCTCCGTTGCCGTAGGATCCGAGTTCATCCTCGTTGCGACCGTAACCCCCGACAATGCCACCAACAAAGCCGTCTCATGGTCCTCCAG
Organism: archaeon; assembly: GCA_024399195.1. Classification (GTDB taxonomy): domain Archaea; phylum Thermoplasmatota; class Thermoplasmata; order Methanomassiliicoccales; family Methanomethylophilaceae; genus Methanomethylophilus. The sequence continues at coordinate 7,024 of JAKSHW010000096.1, forward strand.
CAACAAATCCGTTGCAACCGTGGACGAGAACGGTAACGTGGTCGTGAAGGCCCCTGGTAAAGCAACCATCACCGTCATCACCAAAGACAAGTCATTCATCGCGACCTGTAAGATCGTTGCGATCGCAGACCAGTCCTATGTCGTCAACTACGTCGATGAAGAAGGCAACGAGATCG
>JAKSHW010000097.1 GCA_024399195.1 archaeon
GGACGTACCGCCGGAAGGGCGTACGAGGGGATGAGCTCCGCCAGGGGCAGCATGTCCCTGAAAGGAAAGAACATGGCAGTCTACGGGGATTCCACCATCGTGTACCCTATGGTGAGATGGCTGTACGACTATGCGGGACTGATCCCCGTGAGCATAGGTGTGTCGGAAGGTCCGGACCCTGTGGCCATGGAGAGGCTCAGGGAATTCTTGGCATCCGTGGACTGTATCCAGGCGTTGGACTCCCCAATACCTCCCCGCATATACCTGGTGGCGGGGGACGGGGACACGGTCCGCCGTATGGAGATAGGTAAAGTCTGCAGCGTGGGATTGGACATAGGATATCCCTCGTTGTACGATGGCAATTTCATGAAAAAGAACGTGATCGGCCACAACGGTGTACTGTACCTTCTGGAACGCATCGTGAACGGCAGACCGATGATGACGATGTGATCGTATGGAGATAGAGATCGAAGACATGTGTTTCTCGTACGGGAGCGTACCCGTGCTCAAGAACGTGGAACTGAAATTGGAAGGACCCAGGTTCGTATCCATACTCGGGCCCAACGGAGTGGGTAAATCCACTCTTATACACTGTATGAACAAGATCCTCGAACCGACGTCCGGAAAGGTCTTCATAGACGGGGAGGATGTGAACGGGATAAGTATAAAGGACCTGGCAAAACAGGTCGGTTACGTCCCATATTCGGCCAATGACACCTTCCCGTTGAGCGTCGTCGACACGGTCCTTATGGGAAGACATCCCCACAGTAACTGGAAATCCCTGGATTCGGACCTGGATGTCGTGTATGCCACCCTGAAGGTCCTCGGCATATCCCGTCTTGCACTGCGTCCTTTCAACGCACTATCCGCAGGACAGCACCAGAAGGTCATGCTTGCAAGAGGTCTGGTACAGGAACCCAAGGTTCTGTTGCTCGACGAACCCACTTCCAACCTGGACATACGTCACCAGTTGGACGTCACCAGGCTGCTCAGGGACCTGGCATACGAGAAGAACATCCTGGTAATCATGATCAGCCATGACATCAACATAGCGGCCAAATACGCCGACGAGGTCATCATGATGCACGGAGGGACCATATTCTCCGTCGGAACCCCGGAGGAGGTCATAACCGCGGAAAATCTCCAGACCGTGTACGGTGTGACCTCCGAGGTCATCATAGACAACGGACGTCCCCATGTGATTCTGCGTGATGCCATGAGAATGGAGGACGAAGATGACGAATGCGATGATTGACCATACATCGGCCGGGTAAGTGAAATACCTATCTTACACGGGTTGAAAGTTCTGCTTTATCGAGAAAAATCGGATTTACCGAACCCTGTATTTGTAATGATCGGGGCATATCGAAACGGAAGTTTCGAACTTAAACAGTTCATTTTCCCGAGACACCTATGGATTGTTGACTATAGGTATACCTATAGTGGTTCATTTTAATCGTTGTCAATTAAATACTATTGTTAATTTAAAATTAATTCATTCTATTCTTAATTTTTTTAAAAATTTATTATATATTTAAATTTTAATTTATAATCAAGAAATTTATATATCTAATAACCCATTCCAATCCGAGGTGGTTGTCTGAAAATCGGTTTCAATGATGTCGGCAGGATCCATCATTCTGAACTTGTGATCGAGGGTCTTACCGTTCTTGTTGGAGTGAACGGGACCGGTAAAAGTACGATATTGAAATCGATATATAGCACAACAATGCCATCGGCAGACCTCCAGGCCTCTAAGGAAAAAGAGCTCCACAACTACGTCCGTAAACTAGTCTCGGTCATGGGCTCGAACGGTCTTTCTGGACGTAGTCAGGAGTTTTTAAGTAAAGTCAGTATGATGGATGTATCTGAAACAATCGACCTGTTGTCCGATCTAGTAATAGACGACCCTGATTTACAGAAGTCTGTCGGTAAATTAAAGGAGATTCAAGGCGAGGACGACATCTATCTGTCTAATTTCATCGAGACCACGATATCTTCGGAATTCGGTTCGGTCTCCCAGATGGTGAAATTCGGTTTCGACCACGCTAGTATCGACATCGATCAGGATGGGGTCCAATGCTCTCTTGAAATCGATAAGAACAATGTGGACTGGTCCGGTGGAAAAATCGGTATCACCGATGTGATGTACTACGATGATCCGGCAGTCTTGGACGGATTGTCGGAGATCAACCTGGGACCAAGGTCATCCCACGCGTATGGGTCAGAGTCCCATTCGGACAATCTGTTTGAAAAATTGAATTCGAATGTTTCGGACATCTATTCGAAAATAATGAATTCGGAGTCTTTGGACAAATTCGACAGGATCATAAACAATATCTTCGAGGGAAGTATCGTTTCGAACAATCATGGGTTGACCTATATCGATCCAGCCGGTAATGAGGTTAATTTCAAAAACATGGCTGCAGGAATGAAGATCTTCGGGATAATCCACCTGTTGATGAGAAAGGGGTTCTTGCATGAGGGTTCGTTGTTTCTCATGGATGAGCCTGAAATACATCTTCATCCGAAATGGATTCCCTATCTGGCTGAAGTGATAGTCCTACTTACCAAGGAATTCGGAGTGAAGACAGTACTGTCCACCCACAATCCCCAGTTATTGCTAGGTATCCAAACCCATTCCTATCTGAACGGGGTAAATACCAGATACTACCGTCTTGTAGAGTCCGATGGTTCCGTGGATATTGTTGATTCATCTGCAAAAATCGAAGAGATCTATTCGGAATTGGCGGATCCTTTGGAAAAAACCAACAATGATTATTGGGCGTGTTTCTGTGATTAAAGAATGGTCCGAATCATTGGAGTCCTGTCGTAGGTCCATATTGGATTGCATCGACGGTATGGACGGTCTGACAGAGCTGGACGACCGTGAAGTGTATTCCTTGGACGAATGTGCGAGGATCAATATCCGGAGGAATCTACCGAGAACGGCTGATTGTATGATCATCGAGGGGTCTTCCGTGATACTGATCGAGTTCAAGACGATGCCTGGCGATCCTGGAAAAATAAGGGAAACCAGATCGAACATGTATGGGAAATTATCCGATTCCATCCATCTTCTACCCAAGTTGATAGAGAATATACAAGATTACAGATTGAAATTTATATTTGTTATCTCCAGTAAACAATTTTCTTCACTGATGCCTGCTATGAACGAATACACCACGCCTGATGAAATAAGAAAATACGCCACAAAGGACAACTACGGAAATGCAGTGTACTACGATGCGGTCCTTGAAATGCCCTGCAATACGTTCAAGCACCTTTTCAACAAAGGTCTGCTTTTCAAAAACCGTTTCGGACTTAACTGAAGGGGTTCAGGTTGACCGGGTGGATTGTCTATAACGGTTCCCTTCTCACGGAGAAGATGCTTCAGCCCATAGAACAGCTAAGGGCTTCTGCAAGACGTCTGGGTGAGACCTTGGTCCCTCGGACCAACGATTCCATCATACCTGTGTGGTCTGGGGAAGGTATATCCTTGGACGGAGACCTTCCGGACTATATCGTGTTCTGGGATAAGGACGTGAGACTTGCAAGGGCTTTGGAGTCCATGGGGATAAGGCTCTACAACCGTGCCGATGCCATCGAGGTCTGCGATGACAAATCACTGACCTATATGGCACTCGCGAGGAGGTCTATACCCATCCCGAGAACGGTGGTGTCTCCGTTGAGGTTCGTCGACGGAGGGGATATACGCGGTTTCGCCGAAAGGACCGTCGAACGCCTCGGTCTGCCTCTGGTGGCCAAAGACTGTTTCGGTTCGTTCGGACAGCAGGTGTCGCTGGTGGATACAACGGACGACCTGGTCTCCCTCATATCGTCCAAACCGACCGTGCCCATGGTGTTCCAGGAGTTCGTGTCCGAGAGCAGAGGGCGCGATGTCAGGATCAACATCGTCGGAGGGAGGTTCGTGGCCGCCATGGGACGTCAGGCCTGCGACGGCGATTTCAGATCGAACATCACCAACGGGGGAAGCATGTTCCCGTATTCCCCATCCGAAGAGGAGATATCGGTCGCGATAGATTCCTGTAAGGCGTTGAGTCTGGATTTCGGAGGGGTGGACCTGATGTTCGGAAAGGACGGACCCGTGGTCTGCGAGGTCAATTCCAACGCCCATATGAAGAACGTGTTGGACTGTACAGGCATCGACGTCTCAGAACACATTATGGGGTATATCCTGGAGAGGGAATCATGAAGGTCTCTATAATATATGATAAAGGGGACCTGGCCCTGAACGGTTTCTTCGCCGAGAGGCTGGTGTCGTGTTTCAGGGAGAACGGCCATGATGCGGAGATGATGCTATCCGATTCTGTGGACTACGATGTCGACCTGATGGTTTTCCGTAACCGTGATCCATTACAGAGGGAGGAGGCGGAGGACAGGGGAGTGGTCCCGGTAAACTGCTCCCGTACCGCACGCATCGGGAACGACAAGGGGTTCTGCTACCGCGAGGCCGAACGTATGGGCATACCTGTCCTTCCCAACTCTCTTTTGAAGGACGTGTCCGACCCGGTGTTCCCCCTGGTTGTGAAATCGTGCGGAGGACACGGGGGGCATGACGTCAGGATGGTACGCACTATGTCCGAATGGAACTCCGTTCTGGAGGTCTGCGATCCCGGGACCACCGTGGTACAGAAAGTTGCCAAGGACCTGGGCCGTGACCAGAGAGTGTTCGTCCTTGACGGGAAGGTGTTCGGTTCGGTCATGCGTCGCAGCGATACCGACTTCCGTGCGAACTTTTCCTTGGGAGGATACGTGGAGAAGGCCGAGGTGTCCGATGAACAGGCCTCTATCATCGGAAGGATCATCTCCGAATACCCTATGGACCTTGCGGGGGTGGATTTCGTGTTCTCCGATGGGAGACCTTACCTCAACGAGGTGGAGGACGTGGTCGGTACCCGCATCCTGTACGGCGAGTTCGGTATTGACATGGCGAAGGTGTTCGTGGACATGCTGTGCTCGAAATACCTCCGATGCCGATGACCGTCTTTCTGGTTTGGATGTAGATACTGTTTATTATATGACCGCGATACACGCCCGATGCACGAGGCCTCTGTTGTAGCCAATATTGTCGACGCGGTTTTAGAAGAACTGAACAACTACGACGTGAAGAAGGTCAATTCGGTCACGTTGACCATCGGGGACCTCACACAGCTGGGTACCGAGCAGTTGGAGTTCGCCTACGAGGTCCTTTCACAGGGAAACATCCTCGAAGGGTCCAGACTGATCATCGAACCAGAACACATAGTACTGAAATGCAAGGAATGCGGATTCCAGGGCCCCGCCCGCATGATCAGCATGTCCGAGTCCGGGGACCACGATATCCCCGTGCTGAGCTGCTCCGAATGCGGAGGGGCCGTGGACGTCGTCGAGGGACAGGCATGCCGTGTCAAGTGCATGGACGTCGATACAGGTGATGAGTGATGTTCAAATACAGGGATGAAGCGACCGCCAAGAAGATCGTGGCGGCAATCAAGGATATGGGTATCAAGAGCAAGTTCATGCACATCTGCGGTACCCATCAGGACACCATCGTCCGTTTCGGTCTTACCCAGATGCTCGCAGACGCAGGAGTGGAGGTCCACCAGGGACCTGGATGTCCCGTCTGCGTCACCACCAGCCACGAGATCGCCGATGCCATCACCCTTGCACGCAACGGTGTCACCATCGCCGCCTTCGGAGACATGATGAGGGTCCCCACCACCATCGGTTCCCTTTTCGATGCCAAGGCCGACGGTGCCGATGTACGTATCGTGTATTCCATCGAGGATGCCGTCAAGATGGCGTCCGAGCAGACCAAACCCCTGGTCTTCGTCGGTGTCGGTTTCGAGACCACCGCTCCTTCCACCGCGGTCCCTCTCCACAAAGGCAACCTGCCCGAGAACTTCAGCATCTACAGCTGCCACCGTTACACCGCACCTGCCGTCGAGGCCATCCTCGGCATGGGCGAGAACACCATCGACGGTTTCATCATGCCCGGACATGTCGCGGTCATCACCGGTCTCGACCCCTTCTACCAGTTCACCGAGAAATACAACATCCCCCAGGTCGTCTGCGGTTTCGAACCCCTTGACATGTTGATGTCCTGCTACATGCTCACCAAACAGATCTACGAAGGGAAACCCACTGTGGAGAACGAGTACACCCGTCTCGTGAAGAACGAGGGCAACCCCATCGCAAGGAAACTTCTGGATGAGACCTTCGTGCCCGTGGACCGCGAATGGAGAGGATTCCCCGTCATCAGGCAGTCCGCCATGGCCCTCAAGCCCGAGTTCGAGGCGTACGACGCTACCAAGGTCCATGAGGACATCCTCGCCAAGACCCCCGACGTGGAGGACGAGGCGAACGGATGCAGCTGCGGACAGGTCCTCAGGGGTCTCATCGACTCCGAGCAGTGCCCCATGTTCGGAACCGCCTGCAAACCCACCTCCCCCATGGGCCCCTGCATGGTCTCCGCCGAAGGTAACTGTAACATCGCCTACAGGTTCAGAGGGAGGCTCTGAGATCATGATGGCGAAAGCCTATCCCGCCGCACCTACTCTCGTGCTCGTGATCACCAACGACTCCACCGTCTTCCTCAAGGACGGTATCTGCAGTGCGTTCGAGATGTTCGGTGGACGTTGCACCGAGGTCAAGAACCTGGTCGCCAGACTGGACACCGCCGCCAAGATGGACGGGAAGAAGCTCTGCGAGGTGTCCTTCGGTATCATTTCCAGTCATTTCGGGTATGTACCTGCCGACTACACCGTCATGAAGTACCCTGTAGAGGAGGTCATGGACTCCCCTGAAGACTACGAGAAGGTGCAGGCCGAGAAGGACTACATCGGTAGGATCGAGTACACTTCCAAACTTTTCGACAGGATCGTCGTATGCCTTCCCAGGCACATGATGGAGATGGTGATGGAGGCCGATGCCCTGCCCAAGGGAAGGGTCATAGCGGTCACCAGTCCTGCTCTCAAGGAAGAGTGCGAGAAGAGGGATTGGATGTTCCTCGAGAGAAGCGGTGCACGTGTCGGAAACGACAACGCCGACGCCATCTTCAAAGAGATCTGGGACATCTCCCAGTGA
>JAKSHW010000098.1 GCA_024399195.1 archaeon
CTAGTACTATCAATTGGAATATATAACCAAATTCATTACCTGTTTCGATGTACCGCATATCCGTCTATGGAAAGGGTGGTGTGGGAAAATCCACCGTTTCCTCTAATCTGTCATATCTGCTTTCCCTCGATGGACTGAAGGTCCTCCATGTGGGTTGCGACCCTAAACATGATTCCACCCGTTATCTCACAAGGGGAAAGGCACAGAAGACATTCATGGACTCCCTTTTCGATGGGAAGGAGGAAGGTGTCATAGAACAGGGTTCCAACGGAGTATCCTGTGTGGAATGCGGCGGTGCCGAACCAGGTATAGGTTGTGCAGGAAAGGGTATGACCTCGATGTTCTCGTTCCTCGACAAACACACCCCCGAGGATACCGACGTCCGTGTATGCGACGTCCTAGGTGATGTGGTATGCGGTGGTTTCTCGGTACCTATGAGGAAATCCCACACAGACGGTATACTGATAGTCCTTTCCGAGGACTTCATGTCCATCTATGCCGCGAACAACATCCTGAGGGGTATAGTCAATCTCAACGGTTCTGCATGCATTATCGGTCTTGTACTGAACAGCCGTTCCGACGAAGGTCGTTCGAGGGTGGACGCTTTTTCCGAGGCCATAGGCATCCCGATAGTGGCCGTCATAGACCGCAGTCCTGTGTTCTCCAAGGCCGAATCCGCAGGTATGACAGTATGCGAGGCGTTTCCAGATAGCAAGTCCGCCTCCGAACTGAAGACGGTGGGATTCGCGGTCAGGTCTGCAATGGACGGAAAGGTCCCTCTCTACGAAGCACACCCTCTTTCCGACAAGGCCATGGTGCAGATCGCCGAAGGTGTTCCTGTGACCGACAGGGACCCGCCTGCCGTACGAACAAAATGTCGTTTCGACAATTACGACGCCGAACGCAATATGAAGTACCGTGGGGACTTCGTCATGCCTGCATGTACGTCACACGGTGCCGTGGAGGCCTTGTTGTCGGTGAAGGATGCGGCCGTGGTCCTTCACGGGGCTTCCAACTGTGCATATCTCATGGAATATGCCAAACGCCGTCGTTGCCTGCAGTCCGCTCCTTTGAGGGGAGAGGTGACCTCATGCAATCTGTACAGCACCTGCATGACCCCCGAGACCGTCTTCGGAGGGGACCGTAAGGCGATATCCGATGCGGTTGACCGTGCGTACAATGACGGTTTCCACACGGTGTTCCTGGTGTCCACCTGTGTTCCCGAGACCATAGGTACGGACATGGGGTCGATCGCGGAATCGCTCTGCAGAGACGGTCTGAACGTCATCCACGTTCCTGCAGACGAACGTTTCCTGGGAAGCAAGTTCGGTTCGTTCAAGGGCGGAATACAGGCTCTTGCAGGCCTCATGGACTGGTCTTTGGAACCGGAGAAGGACACCGTCTGCATATTGGCCTTCGATCCCGTAGGGATGTCCAGGAAGGAGAACATCTCGGCATTGGACGAACTGTTCGGTGCATTCGGTCTAAAGCTCAGATTGATGTTCACCAACCATTGCACCCTTAAGGAACTGGAGGGGATCCCACGTTGCGAGTATTTCGTCCGTTTCGGCAAGGGGTATCTTCCAAGGCACATAGCCGAGATCGCTTTGCAGGGCAGACGTCAGGTCATCAACATCGACACTCCCGACGGAATGGACGGTATAGTCGAATGGTGTGAGAAGTTCAGGGAGATAACCGGCAGGTCCTGTGGGGATTTCGTGGAACGCAAGAACGCGGAATATCTGTCGCGTATCGAACCTTACAGGAAATACTGTGAAGGCAGACGTTTCATGTTCTTCGTACGTTACGAAATGTATACGGATCCCTTCTACAGGATGATAACGGACCTCGGTGGAGAGGTCGTCGCACGTGCAGTATGGAAGGGCGACATCGAGATCGGAGATTATCGTAAGAGCGAGGCTCCTGTGAAGGAGATCGAATGCGAGTTCTGTCATCTGTCCGATCTGGCCAAGGAACTGAACGTCGATATGGTCATCGGTGCGGATCCCCGTTTAGGTAAGTTGGACATACCTTGGTGCGGTTTCGGTGCACCTTTCATGGGTGTGGACCATGCTATATCCTGGATCTCCAAGTTGGTGAACAGCATGGCATTGAAACCCGTTCAGAAATGGAAGGTGATTGGTAAATGAACACGGACGGTGATGGATTCCTCGGTGCAGTTATGGCCGCCGAAGGGGTCGAAGGAATGAGGTCTCTCATCAATGGGCCCGGCGGATGCAGATCTAGGGTGCAGAACCTCCTCAGGGAACTGATCGGGGAATACCGTTCGGAAGAATCGGGATGCTGTCGTTCCAAGTTTATGAGCAAACAGTCACGTGCCCCCTGCACGTATCTGAACCATGACGATGTGGTACTGGGTTCCGCAGGGAAGATCGAGGAAGGTATACGCTCGGTGTACGAATCGTCAAGATCAGACCTTGTTCTGATAGATACTTTGGGTGCCTCGGTCCAGGTTGCGGACCGCGAGTCAGCGGCCGAACGTTCCGGTTACGGCGACCATGTGGTGATTTCCGATGAGGACCTCGCAGGGATGACCGTGTCGGAAGGTTTTGACGACACCATCGTGAGGATTCTGAAACATTACGCCCCTAAGGGCCGTGATATCATCCCCGGCACCGTGAACGTGCTCGGATACAATATCGGTGACAGCGGATGGGAGTTCGGGAAGAAGGAGATCGCATCCATGCTTTCGGACATGGGTCTGAAGGTGATCTCGTTCGTAGGTTGTGGTTCTACACCGGACGAGATCGTACGTTCGTTCGATGCGGAATACAACATCTCCATACATCCTGAGTTCTCCCGTCTTACCTCTGTATATTACAGGGAGAAGTTCGGGATCCCGTGTCTTGACCTTCCCCTGCCCATAGGTTACGATGCGATCCGCAGGTTCGCAGACGAGGTGGCGGAGTTCACGGGCCGTTCTCCTGACGTACTGAAGGCCAAGGTCGATGACGAGGAACTTCACGTCTGCAGGGTCTTGAACAACAACGACCGTACGGTCGGTGGTTTCCGCGGATACGGTATGGCGTTGGAAGGGCCCCCGTCCACTGTGGCCCCTCTGATGGAATGGATGTTCGACCTCATGTCCTTGGTACCCGTATCTGTGAAGACGGTCCATTCACGTGATGCGGGTGATGTTCCGAGGTTCCTCGAATCGATCGGACGCTCCGACGCCCTCGGTGCACCTGTTCCACCGATGGGTGTTGCCGCCTATTTCGGCGACGGTCTCACCGCGGGGTATCTGCATGACCGTGACCCCACGTTGTCAGGGGTGCCTGTGACCATGCCTTATGAACGTAATCTGTCCCTGGTGAACCGTTCCGTGGTGGGATTGTACGGTTGCAGGTATATTCTCGACGAGCTCGTCAACGGAAGGTCAGGGTTCTCCTGCGGCCAGCCTACGAGTGCGGAGTACAGGTGAAAAGGAAAACCGGACGGTCGGACCGTTTGACCGACCGTCCAGGTTCAACGGATACCGTTCTCGGTATGGAAATCTATGGATTTGGAGAAAAACGACTTCGTGGCCTCGAGGACGACCGTGGTCTCTTCGTAAATCTCCACTTCCTCTCTTTTTTCGAGTTTCAAGGTAGGGGCGGTGTATACGAAGATGTGCTCGCCTTTTTCGAGGTGCATCAGGTTCTTCATGGAACCGTTTATAGGAACGTTCTCTCCGTCGACGGTCAGTCTGCAACCCCAGTTGAACGGGGTAGGTCCCCATTTCACCATGACGCTCACCAGTCTGGCCTGTTTTTCGATGATGCCCATGGTCTTCTCGTCATGGCAGAGTTTTTTGGCACTGTTGAGGGCGAACTCCCTTTCCTCGTCGTTCGGGGCGTACATTCCCCTTGCGACCCAGGCCTCGGTGCAGGTAGGGTCTGCATCGGTGGCTTCGCACGCGTAGCCGTATGCTTTGGACTTGGACTCTTCCGCAGCCTCTGCGGCGACCTTGAGCAGGGCCGCCACCTTACGTACCAGTTCCTGTTTCTCGGTCACCAGTTCGCTTACAAGGATCTTCGTCCCACAGTATGTACAGAATCCGAAAACGGTCCCGTCGTCGATCTGGAAATCGCCGTTGCAGTGGGGACATTTCAGTGCGATCAGTGCCATGTCCGACCGATTGCCACGGTGTTAAAAAATAACTTCGTCCGTCGGGATAAGGTACAGTCGATGTTATCCGACCATCTGCGGTTAAGTATTTACGGCAATGTCAAGATAAGTGTCCTATGGTAGATTTCGCCACCGACACCAACTTCAATCTGACCGCCATCGATGTCACCGATGTCAACAAGAACATCTATGCCATGCTTGTCGATGGGGAGAAGGTCATAAGCGCCTACAAGACCGTCCGCGACCAGGTAGTATTCACCAACAAGAGGATCATCGCCATGGACAAGCAGGGTATAACCGGCAAGAGGCAGTTGTACTCGACCCTTCCTTACAAAATGATCCAGTATTTTAATGTGCAGACCGTCGGTTTCGCGGAACTGATCCCAGATGCCGAACTGGAGATGTGGGCTGCCAACGGACGTATGTTCCATTTCGAGTTCAAGGGGAAATGCGACATCATCGCCATCGGAAAGGTCATCTCGACCTACGTGCTCGATTGAACGGACCCTATGGTGTGCCCCATACCCACGGGCCACCATGTCCGTTCAGATATCGATAGATAGGGCCGGCCCATGACGATCTCGGATTTTCCGGATGAGGGCGTGGTCCGACGCTTGCATGATCGGACCCCGTCCTTGGGAATCAGGGACGTTCGGTCACTGAATCAGTTCACTTCCTCTCGATTTTTCGCCCAGGTATAGGTCCTTCGCGGTGCATTGTACGGTTTCAGGAGACATTTCGTAGATCCATCGATGTTCGTATATCCTGTATCCGTTCATATATTCCGGATCGGCGATCGTCTTTTATTCCCCCAGCTGTCTTCTGTATTCTCCGAATGGATCCGCCGTATAAACGGAGTCGTTGACGGTTATGCCCGTTGTCTGGTAAGCGGTCATGATCCTTGCGAACGCATCCGAAATGTCCGATGATGAAAGACCCAGTCTGAGTGCGATGGCCTCGGGACCCATGGAATCGAAGTGCATAGCGAGAATTATCGCATCGTCCGTGTCGAGATTCAGCAGCTCCTCCAGATATGGTACTTTCTCCAGATAGTCGTCGCGTCTCAGGTACATGGTATCCGCAAGCCTCCTGTATTCCGCCGGACACGAGGATTCGAGGAGTTCCTTCTGGGTCTTCCCCAGCAGGTTCATTGCATCAGGGAGGTAGACGGAGGTCAGAGGTGTACCGTCGATCTTGAGGTATATGACCGAGGATCCGTTGTCTGTCTGCAGAAGCAGGCTTCTGTCGTCCTCGGACCACAGGACCGATTCGGATTTGACCTCGGGGATGTCGATAGAACTTCCGCATTTCGGACAGGAACAGTATTTCTTTTCGGAGGACCATTTCTGTCCGCAGAGGTTGCATGTGTGGTCGAAGGAAACTTTCTTTCCCGTGCATGTCTGGCATCTTTCGCATTTGGTCCTGCTGGAGGTGAACGGTCTTCCGCATACGGTGCAGATCATGAGCGGGGGCGGTTCCCTCCAGTATTTGGATTTGCATTTGGGACATATGGTGGCCACTCCGTTCAGCTTGCTTCTAGACACCCATCTGTGTCCGCATCTTTTGCATTGGAGGCGGTGGGCCGAGATGTTCCATATCTCCGAATAGCATGAGGGGCAGCGGAGCGGTTTTTCTACCTTGTTCCTCCAGATATGACCGCACATGCTGCACACATGGGTGAAGGCGGATCCGCGACTCCAGGACAAGGTCCTGCACAGGGGGCATCTGTCGGGGATATCGCGGTCCTCCCCCTTCACCCATATGTACTCGCATCTGACACATGTGAAACGCTCTTTTCCCCTCAGGGAAGGATGCATACCGCAGTAGGGGCAGACTTCGTCCTTTTCTTCGGGATACCACATCTGTGCACAGTAGGGGCAAAAGATCCGGTCAATTCTACCCTGCATCCATCTGCAGCTGTGGCAACGGGGACAGAGTTCGGGGGCTTCGTCACTTATCCAGGAATAGTGGCATCTGCGGCAGACGTTGGGCTTTACCGGGTCGTGTTGGTTTATGGGACGGTCCTCGGTAATGTCGGGTTCATCGCAGTGTTGATCGTTGTTTTTTTCCGGCACAGGTCCACCTTAGTATCCGGGGTATCGTTTCATTACTAATTAAGGTGATGTAGACTACCTAAGTGTTCAGTTTAAAGAAATCATTAAATATTGATAATTGGTTGGTTTCTCCAACTGTACAGGTGGGGCTTTACTGTTCAAGATTCTGTCTCGTTTGGTTTCGGGATTTTTTTTTGCATAGTCTGATCATATCCTTTCCTTTGGATTAAATCTGTAACGTTAATGAACAACAGTTCAGGATGGATTAACAATGAACGCTAAAATCATGGCAATCATCACTGCGATAGCAATGGTGAGGGACGTCTACGGGGTGGACTGCGAGGTCTGGGGCGAGGACGGTGTGCCCCACGTCGTGCTGGGTTCCGTCCTGCCTGTCAGGACCGGCATTTGATGCCATTTCGGATTAAAGGTGGGGGCGATGGTGACCTCCCGTGCGTCATGGTGATCTACAGGTCACCTGTGGACTGTAGTTCGGACACATCGGTCTATGTCCGCATCCATCCGACCCCATATCCCCGAACGGCAGGAGGGGTAGGCCTCGTCCCTTTCCCGGGATGTCGTATTCGTGCACATCGGAACAGGAAGGCCTTGGCTACCCTGTTAGAACCTATCTGCATCCGTGGCAGTGGGAACATAGCTCGTGTGTTGCCACCGGTCCGGGGACGGCGGCATCCGCGATAGGCGGATCGTAGCCTTGGTTTGGAGGACGTATCGGCCATATCTGTCCCCTTCGGTCCGGTT
>JAKSHW010000099.1 GCA_024399195.1 archaeon
TGGAGTTGAGGAGGTAGAGCTTCTTCTCGTCGTGCATCTTCCTTGCGAGTGCGAGGGCGTCGTCGAAGTTTCCGTCGACGGAAAGGACCTTTGCACCGAAGAAGAGCGCCTGTGCGAGCTTACCCATGGCGACCTTTCCGGAGGGAAGGAACACGGCGCACTGCATTCCGGCCTTGGAGGCGTATGCGGAAAGGGCGGCGGAGGTGTTTCCGGTGGATGCGCATCCGACGACGGTGGCTCCGAGCTCTTTGGCGTGGGAGACTCCCATGGTCATTCCACGGTCCTTGAAGGATCCGGTGGGGTTGAGACCTTCGAACTTGACGTGTGCTCCGGGGACTCCGACAGCCTCTCCGAGGGCCTTGGTGGCGTAGAGGGGGGTTCCTCCTTCCTGGATGGAGACCTTGTTCTTCTCGTCGACGGGCATGAAGGGGGCGTACCTCCATACTCCGATGGGGGCTTTGCGGAGGTCCGCAGGGGTGAGCTCCTGGGCCTCGGTGAGGTCCATCTTGACGGTCAGAAGTCCATTACATTTGGGGCAGAGGTTGACGTAAGGGTCATCGACCTCGGCTCCGCATTCCCAGCAAACTACTTTGTGTGCAGTCATGTTTACAACCTTCTGCATCCGGTACCGCAATCGGTTACCCAGACATCGCATTTCAAACCGTTTTCGTTAAAGACTTTCTTGACGGACTCGGCGATGATCTCGCCTTTGTGTGTGCTCTTGTCGTAGAACGCCATGACACAGGGTCCGGAACCGCCGAGGAACGATACGATCGCACCGTGCTCCATGGCGGCCTTCTCGGCCTCCTTGAGGTGGGGTACGAGGTTCTTACGGGCGGGCTCGAAGACGACGTCCCCTACGGACCTTCCGATGAGCGCGAGGTCGCCGGTCATCATGGCGTACACAAGCGAGGTGGAGTGTCCTACGTGGTAGACGAGGTCATTTATGGGAACCTTCTCGGGAAGGACCTTCCTCGCCTCGGAGGTAAGGACGACCACGTCGGGAAGGGCCACAACGAGTCCGAGGTCTTTCGGGGGCTCGATCCTGAGGACCTCGAAAGGCTCGTATGAGCGGATGATGGTGAAACCGCCGAGGATACAGGGGGCCACGTTGTCGGCGTGCATGGTACCGGAGGTGAAACCTTCGGCCTTGGCGGCACAGAGGACGACCTCGTTGAGGGGGAGGGTCTCTCCGGTGAGGATGTGTGCGAGGTATGCTCCACCTGCAGCGGACGCTCCGGAGGAACCCATTCCGCTTCCAGGCCTGATGCCTTTGGTGATCTTGACCTCTACACCGAAATCGGCGTTGCATCTCTTGAGAACCTCTGCGACGGCGATGGTCACGGAGTTCTTCTCGGGGTCCCTGGTGATGGTGTCTGCACCGGGGCCTTCGATGGAACTGATGACAAGGCCGGAGGGGATCTTTCTTCCTTCGATGATATCGTAAGGCTCGTGGATTGCAAGACCGAAAGTATCGAACCCCGCACCGATGTTGGACGTCGTTGCCGGAGCTGCGATCTTAACCCATTCGTCGCTCATTTGATAATCTCCGTCCCTGCGGTAGACCTATACCTTATTTATTGCTTGTTTTTGTTAACAACGCTTATATCGTACGAACGTGTGGCAAATGCCGTGAATCCCGTACAAATAATCGGCCTCAAGGGCTCTTTCACGTTTTCCGATGCAGTCGACCATTTCGTCTCGCTGGGAGGTGACGTGGTGTTGCTGGAACCTTCCATGGTATGCGGGAAGGAACATGTCCTGTCCGCGGTGATGCATGCGGAGAAGGCCTTCGCCGACGGTACGAACCGTGCCAAGAACATCCTGACCGAGATCGTGCTGTACGCCGCCTGCGAGCGTCAGATATCCAAGGCCCTGAAGAAGATGAAACCCCGCGAGGGTTCCGACGGCATGGTCGCCGTGGTCCTCGGGATAGAGGGTGATCTCGATCTCGATACATTGGGTGCGGAAAGGGACGACTCCCTGATGGACGCCTCTTTGGAAAAGGCCGAGGCGCTGGGCGTCACCATGTTCGAAGGCGTGTCCGTGGAGGACGCGGTGTTGGAACAGGTCGCCACGGTGGACCTTCTGAAGGCATGATCCCGGGCGGACCGTGAAAAGGGAACGGGGAGGGCCCCGTCCGCTCAGTTTACTATGAGCTCCTTCACCTTGAGCTTCTCGGTGTTCGAGAACTCTTTGGAAAGGGCGTTCTTCATGAGAAGGTCGGGGATGTCCTCGATGATGTCCTTATGCCAATCGTCGGGAGACCTTTCGAAGGCAACGATAGGCGTGTCCTCGTCGAGCTCGGGCTTTCTGATCTCGAGCCCTTCCAGGAGTTCGGAGGTCCTTTTACCGTTGATGAAGACCTCGTTCCTTCCTTCGCCTTCGACCGATTTGAAGCCGGTGGAGACCTCTGCGAGCATCATCTCCAGAACGAGCTGTTCCATGTACTTCTCCATCTCGGCGATGGACTTCCTTCTGATCTCGCCTCCGGCAGGGGCCTCGGGCTCCTTGGAATGCGAATAGACGATGTTGATCTGTGCCATCGACCCTGTAACGGGGGTCTGGTTTAAAACTCTGCACTTTCCAACAGGTCCTCGGCGTCTCCGTCGCCCTGGTCCGCGGCCATCCTGAGGTATTTCCTCGCAAGGTCCATGGACACCTCGGTACCGATGCCCTTGAGGTACATCGTACCCGCCATGTACTGTGCGGCGGAATGGCCCATGTCCGCGGACTTCACGAAAGAGGCCAATGCGTCGGATTCGGACTTCTGCACGCCTTTCCCTTTCCTCTGGTGGAGACCCATCGCATAGAACGAGTCGGCGATGATGTCCTCGTCTCCGTCGGACGCGGATGCCTTTTTGTACAGGTTGAAGACGGTCTCTTCCGATACCTCTCCCCTGAGCCTCTCCTCGTAGAGGGCGGCGAGGGCGTATGCACATGCCCCGTTGCCTTTGTCCGCGCCCCATTTGAACCATTTGACGGCCAGGGGGATGGAAGCGTCCATGCAGTATCCGACCTGGTGGATGAAACCGAGGATGTACATGGCGGTGAGGTTACCGGCCCTGGAGGCGTTCTCCAACCAGTAGACCGCCGAGGCGGTGGACTGTCCGGTGACGGTACCGTCGAGATACCTGAGGCCCAGGAGCATCTGCTCGTGGGGGGTCTCGGACTTGCCGGGGTTGTAGGTGTATGCCTCGTCGGGGTATTCCTCGCCGGCGAGCTCCGATACCGAATAGGGGTCTCCGAAACGGGCGGCCTCGAGATAGAGGTGTTTGGAGATGGTCTCCGACTGTTCCACGCCCAGTCCGTAGTGGTAGAGGTTACCGAGCGCCCTCTTGGCGAATATGTTTCCGTTCTTGGCGGATTTCTTGTAGATGGTGCAGGCGACCTTGCAGGAGCGGTCCACCTTGATGCCTTTCTGGTACATCATGGCGAGGTTCGCCTGGGACGGGGGGAACTCCTGGAGGTTGCCTTTCTGGAAGTAGGTCATCGCCGCATGGTCGGAACGGCGGTGGAACTCCTTGTCGAGGTAGATCAGGCCGAGGTTGTTCTGGGCACGGGCGTTGTCGGCCTTGGCGGCCCTGTCGTAGCATTCGACGGCGAGGTCACGGGAACGTTTCGTGCCGAGACCGGCCTCGTAGAGGAAACCAAGGGCGCAGTAGGCGGGGGTGTACCCGTAGTCCGCGGCCTTCTCGTACCATTTGAACGCATCCTTGTACGACTGCTTCACGCCGTGTCCGCACTCGTACATGTATCCGAGGCGGTACATGGCCTCCAGATAGCGTTTCGCCGCTGCTTTCTTATAAAGTGCGACGGCGTGTTCGAAGGATTGCTCGGTGCCGGATTCAACACACATCTTGTTAGCGGCAAGCACCATGTCTTCAGGTGTCTTCGGGCCCTTCGAACGTTCGAACATGTCTCTCCCCCATGATTCCCACGTATAAGAAAATCGGCATCGCCCCGGTCTTCAGACGGTCCTGAACAGGTATTCGGTGTAATGGGAATACCTTTCGCCTTTCCTCAGCGTGCACGAAGGGAACCCCGGCCTGTTGGGGCTGTCCGGACAGAACTGCGTCTCCACGCACAGCCCGGAACGGGGGCCGTACGTTCCTCTGTCCTTGGCGGGGCAGGTCTTCAGGCCGTCCGCCGTGTAGAACTGGAACGCGGGGAGGTCGGAACGGACGTCCATGGCGATCCCGGTCCTGTCGCAACATACGGTGGCGACGTCCTCTCCGTCGGCCATGAAGTTGTCGTCGAACCTTTTTCCTTCCAGGGCGGCGGGTTCCCTGAGGTCGTGGACCTCGTCCACATCGGCGATCTCCCCTGTGGGGACACCGTCCCCGTCCAAGGGGGTGTATTTCCCGGCACGGAGGGTCACCACGTGGTCGTCCACGGTACCTTCCCCTGCCAGGTTGAAGTAGGAGTGGTTGGTGAGGTTGCATACGGTGTCCCTGTCGGACACGCCGTCGTAGTCGATGCGCAGACCTTTTTCCGAAAGGGTGAACCTTACGGACATCTCCAGCCTGCCGGGATAGCCTTCCTCGCCGTCCTCGGACACGATGGACATGGCGATGCCGTCCGAACAGGTACTGTCTATCCTCCATACACGTTTGTCGAATCCTCTGTCCCCGCCGTGAATATGGTTGTTCCCCCTGTTGCGGGTGACCTCGTAGGTCTTTCCGTCCAATGTGAAACGTGCACCGGCTATGCGGTTGGCGAACCTCCCAATGGTGGCCCCCATCCTGCCGGAACGCGTGGTGTAATCATCTAAAGACGGATACCCCAGGACGACGTCGACCGGTCTTCCGTCCCTGTCGGGGACGACCATGGAAAGTATCGTGCATCCGTAGTCGCATACGGTGATGGACATCCCGTGGGCCGAAAAGGTGGCCGCATGCACGGGTGTTCCGTCCGGAAGGGTACCGAAGTCTGCTATCGTCGCCATATGGACGACCGTATCGGTTCCGGTTATTTGATTTGCTGGTATCCGTAGGCGGACCGACGGGACCGGCCTCGGTGCAGGTCCTTCCACGGTCTTGAAATAGTTTATCTATACCGAGCCGATGGGCTCCGTCATGTCTATTTTCGACCGTGATTCGGAATACAAGATGGTGATTCTGATGAGGCAGGACCTCAAGATGTCCAAGGGCAAATCCGCGGCCCAGGCCTGCCATGCAGCCGTGTCCTGCTCCTTCGCGGCCAAGAAGAAGGTCCCTTCCAAGTTCGCCGCATGGGACGGCAACGGTGCGAAGATCTCTGTCCTTAAAGTGGATGGCGAGAGGGACCTTTTCGAGTTCAAGGCCATCGCAGAGGCACAGGGCATGGTATGCTCCATCGTGTGCGACGCGGGACGTACCGAGGTGGAACCCGGATCGTACACCTGCCTCGCCATCGGTCCTGAGAAACAGGCCGACCTGGACAAGATCACCGGCGATCTCAAGATGCTCTGAAGTTACCGCTACAAGTACTCTTCCCCTTTGAAATACGGACAGGGGCTCGTCGCATCCATGTCTGTAATCGAAGCCAACACGGACAAGAAGATATGTGTCGTGGTGGACCGCGAGGTCCATGTAGCCAAAGGCAAGATGGCGTCCTACGTGGCCCATGCGGCCCTTACCGTGGCCATAGGGCCGTATACCGAGACGGGTCCGATGTATCCCGACGACATCTGCGAGGTCCTGGGCTACAAGATCGTCGTGTTGGAGGTCTACGGGCAGGACGAGCTCAGGGAGCTTACCGAGAAGGCGAAGAAGAACACCGTCAACATGGCGGTGATGGTACGCATCGACGAGGAGGATTCGGACGACAGGGTGGTCCCCTGCGTGGCGTTCGGACCGGACGTCCCCGAGAAGGTCGATCTCGTGACAGGGAACCTCAAACCCTTCTGAACGCGGACACGAGACCTTCCAGGTCGTCTGACGTCATGAACCCGGACATCATGCAGGCCCCGACGGCACCTGCCCTGGAGACCTCTTCCAGGTTGTCCGGGGATATCCCGCCTATGGCGTAGACCGCGGCACCCGTCCTTTCACGTATCTCCCTGAGGACCTCGGTGCCGCGGGCGGCCTTTCCGGGTTTGCAGGTGGTCTCGAACACGTTCCCGAAGACCACCGCGTCGGCCCCTTTTCCGCAAGCTTCCACGGCCTCCTCCACCGAATGTACGGAGACCATGGTCCAGAGGTCGGTCGACGGACGTTCCATGAAGTCCCTGTACGGGACCCAGACCCGGTCCACGCCCAGCGAACGTGCGACGTCCGTGAAGGTGTTGATACAGAGCAACGTCCCGTATCCGTCGCAGACTTTTTTCACATCGGCCGCGAGGGCGGCGTAGGCGTCCACGGATAGGTCCTTCTCTCTCAGCACCAGGAGATCGGGCCCGGCGGCACAGATCCTCCCGATGCGTTCGAGGAAAGGCTCCCTGCACTGTTTCCTGTCGGTCACGGCCACGGACAGCATTCAATCGGACCTTACGTAGTCGTTGAAGACCGGTTGCAGACCGAGGGCAACGAGGTCCCTTCTGACCTCTTCCACGCTACGCCTGTCGGAGATGTCGAACTGGGCGTCGCCCTGGTCCTTCACCTCGCTGTGTCCCCCGATGTTGACCGAGGATGCGGCGGACATCTTGGTGGCGCAGATGTTGACGATACCGTTCCTGAACCTGGGCAGTTCCCTGGTGGAGATGGTCTCGGAGGCGAAGGGCATGAACAGACGGTAGGCCATGGCGACCTGCAGGAGGTCGGTCTCGCTGACGCTGACGTCGTCCTCCTCGTGGCCGTTGCAGGGTCTCAGCCTGGGGAGGGAGAACGCTATGTCGGCATGGGGATACTTCCTCTGGAGGAGGTATCCGTGGAGACCGCAGCGGTACGCGTCGTTCCTCCAGTCGTCCCTGATACCTAG